>NZ_JBTXLW010000024.1:0-48056 GCF_054871795.1 Enterococcus sp. LJL51
TAAAAGCACGCTCCTTTTGATTTGGTTTAGTCACTTTAATCTTACACGGTTGCGTGCTTTTTGTGTACCCTAAAATCAAAAAAGTAGGACAATAATCAGATTTTCTTCTGACTATTGTCCCACTCCCTGTTTTTAATTTTAGATTAAAGCTTCCTGATACTCAAACGGACGAACAGGTACTGCCTGCAGCTGTTCAAGTAATCGTTCAACAATAACATAGCCACATTCATGATTACCAACGGATACTTCAATACGGTAAGCATTTTTAAAGAAATGCTGTTCATGTATTTGATGAATCTTTAATTCGACATGTTGATCGTTTTCGTAGCTGAAAGAACGTTTCCTTCTTTCTGAATATTTCTTTACACCGCGCTTAATATTCTTAAAGGTGTAGTAGGCGGTGTCTTGATTCATATCGTGTACCGCTTTTAGAGCCAGCAGATCATTGTATAAGCGTGTTTTTTCATTCTTGGCAAGAAATGCTAAAAAGTCTTCAGCAATTGCTGTATAGTCGTCTTGCATAGTTAGTCCTCCCTACAATCAAAAAAACTTTATCGATCATATTTACTGTAATGATTAACTAAAGAATACCACTGAACTATAGAAATGTAAATGCTTACCCTGACAACCAAAAGAAACTTAAGGAATCTTAAAAAGATAAATCGTGAAAAACACGAACGATAACCTTTGTTTTTGGTTAAAACATTCATATTTTGTTGACGATGGAAATTACCCTTGTTAAAATGTAAACAAGTAGGAAACGAACGATTTTTAAAGATAAAACTATTATCATTTGGAAAGGAAGTATTCTTTTGTTAGAAAAGAAAGATTTACTTTACGAGGGCAAAGCGAAAAAACTGTTTGCTACAAACCAGCCTAATCAGTTATGGGTAGAGTACCTCGATCAGGCAACAGCTTTAAATGGCGTAAGGAAAGACGAAGTACTTGGGAAAGCTGAATTAAATAATCAAATTACAGCAAAGATTTTTGAAGAGTTAGCAGAAAAAGGAATCGCTAGTCATTTTATTAAACAGCTGTCAGCCAGAGAGCAGCTCGTTGAAAAAGTTGAGATTATTCCACTGGAGGTTGTTTTTCGAAACTATGCAGCCGGCAGCTTTTCAAAGCGCTTGGCTATCCCGGAAGGTACAAAGCTAAGTTTTCCAGTTTTGGAATTTTACTATAAGAATGATGCACTGGATGATCCAATGATTAATCAAGATCACATAAAGGAGTTAAAAATTGCTGACGAACATGAAGTTATAGAAATTATGAATGCTGCCCGTCAGGTTAATTTGGCTTTAATCGAGCTATTCGATAGGTTGAATATTCGATTAGTTGATTTCAAATTAGAATTTGGTCGCAGAACTGACGGAACGGTTTTACTAGCCGATGAGATTTCGCCAGATACGTGTCGGTTATGGGATAAGGAAACAAATGAGCATTTAGATAAGGATGTTTATCGTCGTGACTTAGGAGATATCGTTCCAGTTTATCAAGAAGTATTTTCAAGACTAAACACTAACTAATCATATAGAAGGAGTTCATCACATGTATTTTGTAAAAGTTTATGTAACGTATAAGGAATCTGTTTTAGATCCTCAAGGAGAAGCTGTAAAGGGAGCAATTCACCGTCTTGGCTATGAAGCAATTGAGGAAGTTCGAATTGGTAAGTACTTTGAAATCAAAGTAGCAAAATCAGATCAGCCGGTAGAAGAAGCCATCGAAAAGATTTGTGATAGTCTTTTAGCAAACGTTAATATGGAAACCTATCGCTATGAAATCACGGAGGAAGCGTAGCATGAAATTTGCAGTGATTGTATTTCCCGGTTCAAACTGCGATATGGATATGCTTTGGGCAGTGCAGAATATTTTGGGAGCAGAAGCTGAGTATGTGCGCCATGATGCAGAAAGCTTAGAGGGCTTTGACGGCGTTCTTTTACCAGGCGGATTTTCTTATGGGGACTATTTACGTTGTGGAGCAATCGCCCGTTTTTCAAAAATTATTGAAGAGGTTATTCGCTTTGCAGAAGAGGGCAAGCCGGTATTTGGCACCTGTAATGGGTTCCAAATATTGACAGAAGCTGGACTTTTGCCTGGAGCATTGCTTCGTAATCAGTCCCTTCATTTTGTCTGCAAAACAGTTGGTTTAAAAGTTGAAAATGCAAAAACCGCATTCACCAGCGAGTATGAACAGGATGAAATTATTCAGATTCCTGTTGCACATGGAGAAGGAAATTATTATTGTGATGAGGAAACGTTGCAGAAGTTGAAAGACAATAATCAAATCGTTTTTACTTATGCGGATGAAAATCCTAATGGCAGTGTGGAAAATATAGCTGGAATTATCAATGAAAAAGGAAATGTCCTAGGCATGATGCCTCATCCGGAAAGAGCAGTAGAAAGCTTGTTGGGCTCAGATGACGGACTGAAATTCTTTCAATCAATCATTAACAACTACGGAAAGGTAAGGAATAAAGCATGATGAAGATAAGCGAACCAACAGCTCAGGAAATCAAAGATCAGAAAATCTATGCAGGATGGGGACTGACTGATGAAGAATATCGGATGATTGAAGAAGATATTTTAGGAAGAATGCCAAATTATACTGAAACGGGATTGTTTTCAGTTATGTGGAGCGAGCATTGCTCGTATAAAAATTCAAAGCCTGTACTGAGAAAATTTCCGACTTCTGGACCACAGGTGCTTCAAGGACCTGGAGAAGGAGCCGGAATCGTAGATATTGGTGATGGTCAAGCAGTTGTGTTTAAAGCAGAAAGCCATAATCACCCATCAGCTGTGGAACCTTATGAAGGGGCGGCAACTGGTGTAGGTGGAATTATCCGTGATATTTTCAGTATGGGCGCGCGGCCGATTGCGATTTTAGATTCTCTTCGCTTTGGCGAATTGGATAATCAGCGGACAAAGTATCTTCTTGAAGAGGTAGTAGCTGGAATTAGCGGTTACGGCAACTGTATTGGCATTCCTACAGTAGGAGGAGAAGTTGCATTTGACCCTTGCTACGAAGGAAATCCTCTGGTCAATGCCATGTGTGTTGGATTAATTAATCATCAGGATATTCAAAAAGGGCAGGCCAAAGGTGTCGGTAATTCAATTATGTATGTTGGAGCGAAAACAGGACGTGATGGTATTCATGGAGCGACTTTCGCCTCAGAGGAGTTTGTTGAAGGAGAAGAACAGCAGCGTTCTGCTGTTCAGGTTGGCGATCCGTTTATGGAGAAGCTTTTGTTGGAAGCTTGTTTGGAATTGATTTTAGATCATTCAGATATTTTAGTCGGTATTCAAGACATGGGAGCAGCCGGGCTGGTTTCATCAAGCTCAGAAATGGCTTCAAAAGCTGGTTCTGGTTTGAAGCTCTATTTAGATGATGTTCCTCAGCGTGAAACTGAAATGAGTCCTTATGAAATGATGCTGTCGGAGTCACAGGAGCGGATGTTAATCTGTGTTGAACAGGGACATGAATCAGAAGTAGTGGAACTGTTTAAAAAATATGATTTGGATGCCGTAACAATTGGGGAAGTAACAGATGATGGTTTGTACCGCTTGTACCATAAAGGTACAGAAGTAGCGAATTTACCTGTAGATGCATTGGCTGAGGATGCGCCGGTTTATCAAAAGGAAAAACAAGAGCCTGCAAGAATTAAAGAGTTTTCAGCAATGCCTGATTTTCAGCCAACCATTGAGGATGCTGGGAAAACATTGCTGAATCTATTACAGCAGCCGACAATCGCGTCGAAAAAAATGATTTACCAAACCTATGACTCTCAGGTACGGACAAATACAGTTGTTCAACCAGGAAGCGATGCAGCTGTTTTGCGTGTGAGAGGAACAAATAAAGCTCTTGCGATGACAACGGACTGTAATGCCCGGTATCTGTATTTGAATCCGGAAGTAGGCGGTCAGATTGCTGTAGCAGAAGCGGCTAGAAACATTGTTTGTTCTGGTGGTCAGCCATTGGCAATCACCGACTGTCTGAACTACGGTTCACCTGACAAGCCAGAAGGGTTCTGGGAGCTGTGGACATCAGCAGATGGGATTGCTGCAGCTTGTGAAATGCTGGATACACCCGTTATTTCAGGAAATGTCTCTCTCTATAATGAAACAGACGGGAAAGCCATTTATCCAACACCAATGATTGGTATGGTGGGATTAATCGATGATTTGGCGCACGTTACTACACAGGAGTTCAAAAAAGCAGATGATTTAATTTACGTAGTTGGAGAAACGCAAGCCGACTTTAACGGTTCAGAGCTGCAGAAAATGACGCTTGGTCGAATTGAAGGGAAATTGATGGCTTTTGATTTGGCTCAGGAAAAGGCGAATCAACAGATTGTTCTGGAAGCAATTCGAAAAGGGCTGGTTGCAAGTGCCCATGACTGCTCAGAAGGCGGTTTAGGTGTTGCGCTAGCGGAAGCCTGCTTTAAAAACGGGTTAGGTATAGACGTATCGGTTGCAACAGCGCTACCGTTATTATTTGCTGAAACACAATCACGCTTTGTTCTATCTGTTACCCCTGAGAATCAGTCAGCGTTTGAGGCGCTGGCAGCTGATCAAGCAGCTTGTATCGGCAAGGTGACAGCAGACAACACAATCAGCATTAATGCTCAGGATGGGAAGGTAGAAGTTAAAACGACTGCTGCCAGAGAACTATGGGAGGAAGCTATTCCATGTCTTATGAAGTAAAAAGCTTAAATGAAGAGTGTGGAGTATTCGGGGTCTGGGGTCATCCAGATGCATCCCGGGTTACTTATTTCGGTCTGCATAGTTTACAGCATAGAGGTCAGGAAGGGGCAGGAATTGTTTCAAATAATCAAGGGAAGCTTGATGGACATAGAGATCTTGGGCTTCTTTCAGAAGTGTTTAAAGAGGAACGTAACCTTGAAGCATTAAAAGGACAAGCAGCTATTGGGCATGTGCGTTATGCTACAGCTGGAAATGGCAGTGTGGATAATATTCAGCCATTTTTATTCAAATTCTATGACGGTTCCTTTGCTCTTGCTCACAATGGAAACTTGACGAATGCAAGAAGCCTGCGGACAACGCTTGAAAAAGACGGCGCAATTTTTCATTCGAATTCAGATACAGAAATTTTGATGCATTTGATTCGACGTAGTAAACAGCCGACATTTATTGATCAGCTGAAAGAAAGTCTGAGACAGGTGAAAGGCGGATTTGCTTATCTGTTGTTGACGGAGAACGCAATGATTGCTGCTTTGGACCCGAATGCGTTCAGACCCCTGGCAATTGGTCAGATGAAAAATGGTGCATATGTGGTAGCGAGTGAAACCTGTGCGCTTGAAGTGAGTGGTGCTGCCTTTGTCCGGGATGTAGAACCAGGCGAGGTCATTATTATCGATGATACTGGCTACCGAGTAGAAAAATACACTGAGGACACGCAGCATGCGATTTGTTCAATGGAGTTTATCTATTTCGCTCGGCCGGATTCTAATATTGCTGGGGTCAATGTTCATACCGCCCGCAAAAATATGGGGAAACTTCTAGCGCAAGAAGCACCGATAGAAGCCGATATGGTTGTTGGTGTACCAAATTCTTCTCTTTCGGCAGCCAGCGGTTATGCAGAAGCCAGCGGTATTCCTTATGAAATGGGATTAGTAAAAAATCAATATATCGCCAGAACATTTATCCAGCCAACACAGGAATTAAGAGAGCAGGGCGTACGTATGAAGCTTTCGGCGGTCAGAGGGGTCGTTGAAGGAAAACGGGTAATTATGGTAGATGATTCTATTGTACGGGGAACAACCAGCAGAAGAATTGTTCAGCTGTTAAAAGAAGCAGGTGCGAAAGAAGTTCATGTAAGAATTGCATCACCACCTCTTAAGTATCCTTGTTTTTATGGGATTGATATTCAAACCCGAAAAGAACTGATTGCTGCCAATCATTCCGTGGATGAAATTAGGGAAGTCATTACAGCAGATTCACTAAGCTTTTTAAGTGAAGAAGGATTGATTCAGGCGATCGGTTTAAACTATGATGCTCCTTATTCAGGATTATGTATGGCTTATTTTAACGGAGATTACCCAACACCTTTATATGACTATGAAGCAACTTATACAGCTTCATTAGAGCAGTCAAAAGACAAGAAAGTGAACTGAGAATTTTAGGAGGACAGACATGGCGAACGCATATGCAAAAGCCGGGGTAGACGTAGAAGCCGGTTATGAAGTAGTAGAAAGGATTAAGAAGCACGTAAAGCGGACAGAGCGTGCCGGAGTGATGGGTGCGTTAGGTGGTTTTGGCGGATGCTTTGACCTAAGTAAGGTGGATGTGAAGGAGCCGGTACTGATTTCGGGAACAGACGGAGTAGGAACAAAGTTGATGTTGGCAATTCAGGCAGATAAGCATGATACGATTGGCGTTGATTGTGTGGCTATGTGTGTGAATGATATCGTTGCTCAGGGGGCTGAGCCGCTTTATTTTCTTGATTATATTGCAACTGGAAAGAATATACCAGAACGTTTAGAAGCTGTTGTAGCAGGCGTAGCAGAAGGCTGTGTTCAGGCAGGAGCCGCTCTAATTGGGGGAGAAACGGCAGAAATGCCGGGAATGTATGGAAATGATGATTATGATTTAGCCGGATTTACTGTTGGCGTTGCTGAAAAGAGTCAGTTGATTACTGGAGAGAAAGTCTCTGAAGGAGACCTGCTGATAGGCTTGCCATCCAGCGGTATTCATTCTAATGGCTACTCCCTTGTCCGCAAAGTGTTTTTTGAAATGAACGATTTTCAGCTGACGGATCAGCTTCCTGAGCTGGCAGGAAAAACCTTGACAGAAGAATTATTGGAGCCAACAAAAATATATGTGAGGAGCATTTTACCACTGGTGAAAAAGCAGTTGGTTAATGGTATTGCTCATATCACTGGCGGTGGGTTTGTTGAAAACATTCCTCGTATGCTGCCGGAAAAATTAACGGCTGTGGTTGAATTAGGCAGCTGGCCGGTGCTACCGATTTTTTCAGCATTAGAGCATTACGGAAAGATCCCTTCTCCTGAAATGTATGAGATATTCAATATGGGGATTGGGATGGTCTTAGCTGTTTCACCGCAGCATGTGGGTGAAGTACAGAAGCTTCTTGAAGAACTGGGGGAGCCTAGTTATCTGATTGGCCGGGTTGCTGCACAAAATGAAACGCCGATTGTATTCACCGAGGTGGAAAAATGAGAATTGCAGTGTTTGCTTCCGGAAACGGTAGTAATTTTCAGGTTATTGCAGAGGCAGTAAAGGCAGGCAAAATTGATGGCGAGATTGTTTTGCTGTTCAGTGACAATAAGCAGGCAAAGGTATTAGAGCGTGCTGAGCAGCTAGGTATTCCTCATGTTTCTTTTTCACCAAAAGATTTTTCTGAAAAGAGCATCTATGAAGGAGAAATCCTTCATCTTTTGGAAGAAAAGAAAGTAAATTTTATTGTGTTGGCAGGTTATATGAGACTGATTGGGCCAGCTTTACTGGAAGCTTTTCCTGAGAAAATCATTAATATCCATCCTTCGCTGCTGCCGCAGTTTCCGGGACTACATGGTATTAGAGATGCTTATGAAGCAAGAGTAAAGGAAACTGGCGTAACCGTCCACTATGTAGATAAAGGCGTTGATACAGGTCCTATCATTGCACAGGAACGGGTTATAATAACCGAAGATGATACAATGAGCAGTCTAGAGGATAAAATCCATCAAGTAGAACATAGACTGTATCCAGAAGTTCTGAAAAAAATAATCGAAAATAGGGAGCGACGGGCTTAATGACAAAAAAAAGAGCATTAATCAGTGTTTCAGACAAAACAGGTGTTGCTGATTTTGCGCGCAGACTGACAGAATTTGGGATTGAAATCATTTCAACTGGTGGAACAAAAGCCATGCTGGAGCAAGAAGGAATTCCAACAATTGGCATAGAAGAAGTCACGGAGTTTCCGGAGATGATGGATGGCAGAGTAAAGACACTACATCCAAAAATTCACGGCGGCTTGTTAGGCCGTCGGGATTTATCTGATCATTTATCTGCTATGACAGAGCACGGAATTCATCCGATTGATATTGTCTGTGTCAATCTATATCCTTTTAAAGAAACAATAATGAAGCCGGATGTTGCCTCTGCGGATGCGATAGAAAATATTGATATCGGTGGACCAAGTATGCTGAGAAGCGGTGCTAAAAATCATCAGTTTGTAACCGTTGTAGTAGATCCGACAGACTACCCACTTGTTCTTGAAGAGCTTGCTGAAAATGATGAAACAAGCTTTGCCACTCGGCAAAAGCTGGCAGCAAAGGTTTTCCGTCATACTGCGGCATACGATGCGTTAATTGCTGGATATTTAACTGAGCTTGTTGATGAAGAAAATCCGGAATCCCTAACGCTGACTTATGATTTAAAACAGACGCTGCGTTATGGCGAGAACAGCCATCAGCAGGCAGCCTTCTATGAAGATGCCCTGCCGGTTCCTTTTTCAATTGCTAGTGCAAAGCAGCTTCATGGGAAAGAATTATCCTATAACAATATCAAGGATGGAGATGCAGCGATTCGGATTGCGAGAGAATTTAATCAGCCCGCTGTCGTAGCAGTTAAGCATATGAACCCATGCGGTATTGGGATTGGAGAAGATATTTTAACAGCCTATGAACAAGCATATGAAGCAGATCCTGTATCGATTTTTGGTGGAATTATTGTATTGAATCGTGAGGTTAGTCTATCTGTGGCAGAGAAGATGCACCAGCTGTTCTTAGAAATTATCATTGCTCCTAGCTTTACAGAAGAAGCATTTGAGCTACTGTCCGGTAAAAAAAATATACGTTTAATGACATTAGATTTTTCCCATAAAGATGAAGCGGATGATGATGAAAAGGTATCTGTTTTAGGTGGTTTACTTGTTCAAAATCAAGACGTAGTCAAAGAAGAAGTCAAGGATTGGAAGGTTGTGACCAAACGTCAGCCGACTGAAGAGGAAATGCAGGCACTGGCTTTTGCATGGAAAGCAGTGAAGCATGTCAAAAGCAATGCTATTGTTATCGCTAATGATCATCAAACAGTTGGTATTGGCGCTGGTCAGATGAACCGGGTCGGTTCTGTTCAAATTGCGGTCAAACAGGCTGGTGAAAAGATTAAGGGCGCTGTTCTGGCTAGTGACGCTTATTTCCCAATGGGGGATAGCGTAGAGTACGCTGGGGAGTGCGGCATCAAAGCGATTATTCAGCCTGGCGGTAGTATAAGAGACCAGGAATCAATTGATATGGCGGATAAATACGGCATTGCGATGGTATTTACAGATATCAGACACTTTAGACACTGATGATGGAGGAAAATGATGGGATTAACAATTTTAGTAATCGGCAGTGGTGGAAGAGAACACGTCATTGCGCAAAAATTCATTAAGAGTCCGCTGGTTCAGGAGGTCTATTGTGCTAAAGGAAATCCGGGAATGATTCGCGACGGCATTCAGCTTGTGGATATTGCAGAAGACAATCATAAGGAGCTAATTGCTTTTGCAGAGCAAAATAAGGTTGACTGGACATTCGTTGGACCAGAAGTGCCTTTATTGAATGGAATTGTTGATGATTTCAAAAAAGCCGGCTTAAAAATTTTCGGTCCAGAAAAAGCTGCAGCAATGATTGAAGGCTCAAAAGACTTTGCCAAAGAATTAATGAATAAATATCATATACCCACAGCAATGCACCGCACCTTCCATGAATTAGAGCCTGCGAAGGAATACGTTCGGATGAAAGGCGCTCCAATCGTTATTAAGGCAGATGGATTAGCAGCGGGTAAAGGAGTAGTTGTTGCTGAAAGTGTTGAAGAGGCTATTTCAGCTTTGGAAGATATGCTGGAAGGTAACCGCTTTGGTGCAAGCGGAGCAAAAGTAGTTGTAGAAGACTTTTTGGCGGGAGAAGAATTTTCGTTATTGGCGTTTGTCAGAGATCAGGAAATTTATCCTATGACCATAGCGCAGGATCATAAGCGGGCCTATGAAAATGATGAAGGACCCAATACCGGAGGAATGGGTGCTTATAGTCCGGTGCCTCAAATACCTCAAGAGCTGGTGGATGAAGCGATTGCCAAGGTTTTACGACCCGCAGCCGAAGGTCTGATTAAGGAAGGCTGCCCATTTACAGGTATTCTGTATGCTGGTCTAATTGCTACAGAAGAGGGTGCCAAGGTGATTGAGTTCAATGCTCGATTTGGTGATCCGGAAACACAGGTTGTGCTGCAAAGATTAGAAACAGATTTGGCGGGAATTATTGATGATCTTCTTAATGAACGGATACCAGCTATTCAATGGAAGCAGGATGGTTTTAGTTTAGGAGTTGTAGTAGCTGCGAATGGCTATCCGGAAGAATACATCTCAGGTTCAGTCCTGCCGGCATTTTCTAGCGACTGTGAGCAGCGTGTTTACTATGCAGGTGTATCAGAAAAGGATGGCAAACTGCTTTCAAGCGGTGGTCGAATTTATCTTGTGGAAGCAGAAGGAAATACCTTGGAAGAAGCACAGCAAAATGTTTATCAGCTCTTGGACTCCGTTGATACAACTGGAACCTTCTATCGTAAAGATATAGGTGCAAAAGCAATGAAATCAGCAAAGCTTTGATTTAATCTATAAAGAAAGAGATAGTCAATCCATAATTGGAGGCGGCTATCTCTTTTTGTTAACATTAAAGGGAATGAAAATTCTGGCAGTTGAAAACTCAATAATGTCAAAGGCTGCTGAAGGAGGTATCTAGAAAATGTCTAGCTTTAAAAGCTAGCTATCTCCACTAATAAATCGGATCAGAAGCTGAGCTAAAAGTATTTTTCTTCAAGAAACAAGGCATATTACAAGAAAATAGCTACGCCTATTTATCGCACGACTTGTTTTCGAAGAATCGGCTTTGGGCTTTCGTCTATTCAGATTCAGATATGCTGAGTTTGGGAATTTATTATTGTCCCAGCTTCTTTCTAATAGTCAGCCAGATTCTCTTTGAAAGGGTAGCACATTGTTTTTTGAGGGTGAGCTTTCTTTTGTTTTTTTCATACTGGTGAGTTTCTGCGAAGTTTGCGCAGTAGTCGACAGTTTGTCTGAATGTCGAAAATCAACCATTTTATCGCGAAAGCGCAGGGGAAGGTGATTCATTTGGCATTTTTTATTCGCTCGTTCCTGAATAGTTACTGCCTGTAGAAACGACTGCCATTGATGCTGAATCAGCTCTTCTTCCTCACGGGTATTGCTTAAATTAGGGTTGTCTGTATTTTCGATAAAAGAGATACGCCCTTGCTCAATCAATGCCAATAGCCGATGGGTTGTATCATAAATAACAATCGTCTCTAATGGATAACGTTCAGCAAAATGAGGGCAAATATAAGGGAGAGAAAAATGCTTTGGCGTTATTTCACTGAATAATATCTTTCCTGCGTATTCAAATCGGACAAAGCCGGTGTATAGATGTGCTTCTCCGAGCATTGCTTTGATACCTCGCTGTACAGCCAAAATGGACGGATGACCAATATGATTCGTTAATGAATCCTTTGTACGTAAAGCAACTTCTAAGGTCTCAAGCAGCTGCAGCTCCTTATTTTCTACAGTAGCGTTAAATCCATCTTGAAAAAATTGAAAATTTTCGGCAGTTAAAAGCTGTCTTAGCCTACGATGGATTTTCTCAGCCTGCGGTTCATTTGTTTCAATCCATTCACTAAAAAAAAGACTAAGTGCAGAAGTTTCTGGTGTGCAGATGCTCCCAGGAAATTTTTTTAGCCGAAACGCTTTGTCGACAATTGTTAAGAAACCATAAAAACTATTGTCATATTCCCAAACCTCTGCTGTACGGTCAATATGCATGGCGAAGCTCCTTTTCTTTTGTATGCTCAAACCGTTCCACATCAAATAAGGACAGCTGCTCTTGATTGCTTTGACTATTGGCCTTTTTCAAGGCTTTATATTGTCTTGAAGACACAAGAGAGGCAATAATCCATTCAGGCTCTTTAATGAGTCCTTCAATAGTGGCACCGTCACAGCTAACAAAATATTGCGCTCTTTTTACGACAACACCTAGTCTTTTCAAATCCGACAGATGCAGCCGGTAATATTTTCGAGCCTTAACAATATTTTGAGCGCTCTTTGGACCGATGCCGGGAATTCTAAGCAGCTTTTCATAGCTGGCTGACTGAACATCAATAGGAAAACGTTCATAGTTTTGCACTGCCCAGTTTGCTTTAGGGTCTAAATATAAATTGAAATTTGGTTTTTCCGCAGTCAGAATTTCATCTGCCTGAAAACGATAAAACCGCATCAGCCAATCCGCCTGATATAGCCGATGTTCTCTAAGCAGCGGCGGATCAGTCGTTACAGCCGGCAGCAGAGAACTTTGATTGACAGGAATATATGCAGAATAATAGACACGCTTCAATTCGTATTTGTTATAAAGTGTTTCAGCTATATTTATGATAGCATGATCACTCTCTGGCGAAGCACCAATAATCATCTGCGTAGATTGTCCACCAGGTACAAAACTAGGTCCTCTTCTGACAGCCGGCAAGTTGGATAATTCTTTTTTCTTTGTAGTAATCTGCTTCATTGGTTTATATAAGGCCAGCGGATCTTTATCTGGTGCAAGCAGCTTTAGACTTTCACGTGAAGGGAGTTCTACATTTACGCTCATCCGATCTGCCAAATAACCTAATTCTTCAATCAAACGCTCATCAGCACCTGGAATTGCCTTAACATGAATATACCCCTTGAATCCTTTTTCGTAACGAAGAATTTTTAATGTTTTTATTAGTAATTCACAGGTATAATCAACATTTTTTATGATGGCCGAGCTTAAAAATAATCCTTCAATATAATTCCGCATGTAAAAGTCCATCGTTAAATCAGCCACTTCTTGAGGTGTGAAGGTGGCTCGCGGAATTTGGTTGGATTTCCTGTTTATACAATAATGACAATCAAAAATACAGGCGTTGGTAAACAACAGCTTTAATAAGGAGACACAACGGCCGTCACTTGTAAAAGAATGACAGATTCCTGCAGCAGCAGTACTTCCCACTGTTCCTGTTCGTGTATTTTCAGTGACGCCGCTGCTGGCACAGGAAACGTCATATTTAGCAGACTCTGCTAATATTTCTATTTTTCTGGTGAGATCCATAATAATGCCTCCTTATCGAACGTATGTTCTTATTTTAACAAGAAATCATTTGTGTGTCAAAGTAGAATTGAAAATCAATCATTTGTATCATTTTATAATTAATGATAAGCTTATTTTACTTATAAAAAGTAAGTATTTAAGGAGGTACAAAAATGAATTATTTGTTTGAAAAAGGTACTGGGAAGAATTTTCTACTGCTTCATGGAACTGGAGGAGATGAATATTCCCTTGTAGATATCGCGCGATATCTTGACCCGCAAAGCACTATTCTCTCTTTACGAGGTAGAGTTCAAGAAGAAGGAATGAACCGGTTTTTCAAAAGAAATGGACTTAATCAGTTTGATATCAACAGCTTAGAGGAAGAAAGCGATTATCTATTAAAGAAAATTGAAGAGATTAGTAAAGAGAACGGTATTGTATTAAGTGATTGGATTATCATTGGTTATTCGAACGGTGCCAACATCGCGGGTCATTTGCTGCTTGAAAGAAACAGTCAATTAAGACAAGCAATCCTGCTCCATCCAATGTCGTTAGGAGTTGACACTCAAAACGGACAGCTGAGCAACACAGCAGTTTTCCTTTCACACGGCAGTCATGATCCAATTGTTTCTTCGGAAGCCTTTCAGCGCCTGTCCAAGCAATTGGAGCGTAGAGGTGCAGCCGTCACTGTTGAGAATACCGAGGCAGGACATCAGGTAACGATGGAAGAAATCAATCAAGTGAAAAAATGGCTGGAAAAAAATAATTGAGCGAATCATTTGTAGGAAGTTTGTAGCGGTGTTATGCTAATTATTGTAAGAACGAAACTATCTTTTAGGAGGGTTTACTATGGCAGATTTAAATGGACGCGTAAATGATGCTAAAGATAAGGTGGAAGGCAAAACAAAAGAAACAGTAGGTAAAGTGACTGATGATAAAGGAAAAGAAGCAGAAGGTAAGCTTCAATCTGGTTTTGCAGACGCGAAGACCAAAGCACGTGATGCTGGTGATGATATTAAAGAAGGCGCAGAAAAATTTGGTGATAAAATCAAAGAAGGCTTCGAAGATATCAAAGAGAAATTTCACAAACATGATGATAAATAACCTATAACTGTTATTTTTAAAACATCATTTACTTGGTTTTAAAGGGGTGAGGCATAGTATTGTCCCGCCCCTTTTTTGTATGCTGGAGAAGAGCTTAAAAAGCTGTCTCTAAGCTAAATAAAAAATAAGATAGCCCGTATATACTTACAATAAAGATAACTTCCTTGCTTTTTTCAAAGATGAATTCTCAAGCAGGGTACGAAAACCGTCAATTCACAGACGATATTTCATCATAAAGAGACATGACGCTATTACCATTTGTTTTAGTTTTATGATAAGAGGTTCTGATACTTGGCCGGTGATAATACTCTGCCAAACAATACCCAAATGCCAGCCATTCAAGTACTTCTTTTTTTAGAATAAGTAATTTTTAAGACAATTAAGGAAAAGAAGTAACTATGTCTTGTTTGAAAGAAATGCATATTTTCTGGAAGAATAAAAAAATTATTAATAAAATAAAAAATGTACAACCTTAGTCAAGTTGATAAGGTCATACACTTTTCAGATTATTATTTAAGCAATTCTTTTAAAACAGGCATATCATGGACTCCATATTTTTCTTTGAATGTACGGATGTCTTCCGCAGAAAAGGTCTCTGGATCAAGAACAAGCTCTTCAACTGGCAGAGGTCGTTCGTTACGGATTTTCACATCGATTACGACAGGACGGTCACTTGCTTTTGCGGCTTCAAATGCAGGCTCTAACTGATCGTAATGAGTGATTGTGAAACCTTTTGCGCCAAGTGCTTCACTGGCAGAACCAAAATCAGCACCCTCTAAAAAGACCCCGAATTTCTTTTGTTCAGTATCTTCTTGCTCTGCTTCAATAAATCCAAAAGAATCATTTGAAAAGACTATGTTAATAATCGGCAGTTTATATTTCACCTGAGTGATAATATCCTGCATCACCATGGCAAAGCCTCCATCTCCGCTTAAGGTAAAAACTTGTCTGTCAGGGTAGCTGAGCTGAGCGGCGATTCCTCCGGGAATCCCATTCCCCATCGTTGCAAACCAGCCGGAAGTAGTGAATAGCTGACTGCCGTTCATGTCTAATAGACGAATAGCATGAATCGTAGTATTGCCGACATCCGTAACAAAGACAGCGTTGTCCTCTGCAATACGGCGTATTTCTTTGAAAACAGGTTCTGGTCTTAATGGACTTTCAGAAAAATTATCAAAGCTTCTCAACCATTCTACCCAATTTTGTTTATTTTTCTGATTAGCATCCAACCATTTGTCAGCAGGACGTTTTTCTCCGGCTGCCATTATCATTTTTAAAGCAGTTTTGCCATCACCTAATATCGCAACGTCTGTTTTATGACGTCTGCCAAATTTGGCGGCATCAATATCTACCTGAACAAACATAGCATCTGGATTAAAAAACATAGCGGCAAAAGGAAAATCACTGCCTACAAAAACAATCAAATCAGCGATTGCCAACGCTTCATTTGCTGGCTTAGTTGCTACTCTGGCAGCAAAACCAAGAAAGTTTTCATAAGAATCAGGAACAATTCCCTTTGCCAAAACTGCAGCAGCAACCGGCATTGAAAAATACTCTGAGAAAGCTTTTATTTCTTCCCAGCCGCCTCGTGTTCCCTGACCAATGTACAATATAGGCTGTTTGGCTTGTTTGATTAAAGCTGCTGCTTCATTAATGTCCTTCTCAGCAGGAATCGGCAGCCCGGTACGATGATTCTTTGCAGTTGAAAGATACGTATCAGGTATTTCCTGAAAGCCAAAATCAACTGGAATCGTAACTACAGAGACTCCGTTGAACTGGTATGCTGCTTTGATTGCTTCATCAATAACATGGGGAAGACTTTCCGGAGTCATTACAGTGCGATTGTATACACTAACATCTGCAAACATAGGATTTTCATTTAATTCCTGAAAAGAATTATAATTCATTGCAGTTGAAGCAACCTGTCCTAGCAAAGCCAAAACTGGCACGTGATCCATTTGTGCATCATATAGTCCATTAATTAAGTGAGTGGCACCTGGACCAGCTGAACCGAAAACAGCACCAATCTTTCCAGTCAGCTTTGCATCGGCTGCTGCAGCTAATGCCCCCACTTCTTCATGCCGGACCTGAATGTACTTGATACGTTCTTTCTCTTTGTAGAGAGCATCCATTGTTGAATTGAACGAACCACCGGGAATTCCGTAAATATGATCGATTCCCCAGCTTTCTAAAACCTTCACCATTGCTACGCCGGCATTAATTGTATCTCCCATTGCTACTCACTCCAATTCTTGAAATACTTACACTTAAAGTATACGCTCCTTTAGGGTTCCAACCAAACAATAGCACTTATTTCACTATTTTTAGGTATGCTTAAAAATAAAATAAGCTGGACTGTAAAAAACGGCTGTGATAAAATGAAAGCAAAGATAACGATTGTTTGGAGGGAAGCACATGATTAACTGGTTAGTTGGATTGGAACCGTGGCAGCAAGCCTTAGTTGGAACGGGTTTTACTTATTTTATGACTGCTTTAGGTGCCGGTTTAGTTTTTTTCTTCAAGGATATCAAAAAAGATGTTTTAAATTTGATGCTGGGTTTTGCTTCTGGCGTAATGATTGCAGCCAGCTTTTGGTCATTGTTGGCACCTGCTATTGAACGTGCTGAGGAAAATGGAGATATTGCCTGGCTGGTCGTGAGTGTTGGTTTTGGATTGGGCGGATTGTTTTTATACATAGCAGACAAAACGCTCCCTCACATGCATTTCGGTCCAAATCATGAAAAAGAAGGACTGCCCAGCCATTTAAAGCGGACAATTCTGCTTGTTTTCTCTATTACGCTACACAATATCCCGGAAGGATTGGCTGTGGGAGTGGCATTTGGAGCAGCTGCATCTGCAGACAATCCTGAAACAGCGGTACTTGCAGCTATCTCAGTAGCATTGGGTATTGGTATACAGAACTTTCCGGAAGGAGCGGCTGTTTCAATTCCATTAAGGCAGGAAGGCTTAAGTCGTTCCAAAGCATTCGTTTATGGGCAGGCTTCGGGGATTGTTGAGCCAATAGCCGGAATTATTGGCGCGATTCTGGTTACAAAGATGAGTCTGCTTTTACCTTATGCATTAGCTTTCGCAGCTGGAGCGATGATTTATGTGGTGGTGGAGGAATTGATTCCAGAAGCTCAGCAAACGATTACCAGTAAACGGCATTTCGCTGTTTTTGGGGTAATGCTGGGATTCATCATCATGATGGTACTTGATGTGGCTTTAGGCTAGTCAAAGAAACTGATTGATTGGATTGGTAGAAGCGGTTGTTTCATAAGATAGGTAATTTTGTTATTTATATCTGCTTGATTCAGACAGAGAAACTAAAAATAGAAATGACAAGTAAAGACCTTTAGGAACGGCTTTTCTTTTGCTGTCTTAAAGGTCTATTAATTTTTCAAAGGTCATTTTTATAAAGAACATCTGAAAGCAGGCGAAAACTTAAAAGTTTCTGAGAAATAGATTTACTTCCTATGTAGTAATTCCTCATCCTGTGGTAAAATAAAAAAAGCAACTTTCTTCAAGAAGATGAGAGGAGATTCACTAAGTATGGAAAAATCATATGTTGTTGCAGTGGTAGGTGCAACAGGGGCAGTTGGTACAAAGATGATTGAGATGTTGGAACAAACAAAGTTACCAATTAAAGAGGTTAAGCTTTTAGCTTCAAAACGTTCTGCGGGTAAAGAACTGAAGTATAAGAACCAAACCTTAATTGTTGAAGAACTTGTTCCGGAATCTTTTGAAAATGTTGACATAGCATTATTTAGCGCAGGTGGCGGGATATCTAAGATATATGCACCAGAGGCAGTCAAGCGGGGTGCGGTAGTCATTGATAATACCAGCCATTTCAGGATGGACCCAGAAGTGCCGCTAGTTGTTCCAGAGGTAAACAAGGAAGCGCTGAACAGACACAAAGGTATTATTGCTAATCCCAACTGTTCAACGATTCAAATGATGGTTGCTTTGGAGCCAATCAGAAAACAGGCAGGCTTAGAACGAGTGATTGTTTCTACTTACCAGGCGGTTAGTGGTGCCGGAGTTAATGCAATGGAGGAACTGAAAAAACAGGCTGTTGATTACGTGAACGGTGTTCCCGCTGATCAATTAACTGCTGAAATTCTTCCTTGCGGCGGCGATAAAAAGCATTACCCAATCGCATTCAACGCGTTGCCTCAGATTGATGTTTTTGCTGATGAGGATTACACGTATGAAGAGTGGAAAATGATTAATGAAACGAAGAAAATTATGGAAGATGACTCTTTAAAGGTCAGTGCGACCTGTGTCAGAATTCCAGTTTTATCTGGTCATTCGGAATCAGTCTATATTGAGGTAGAAAAACCGACATCTGTTCAAGCTATTCGGGAATGGCTGGAGCAGGCGCCTGGTGTTGTTGTACAGGATGATCCGGCTCAACAGCTGTATCCGCAAGCTTTGACTAGTATTGATAAGAAAGAAACCTTTGTTGGAAGAATCCGCAGAGATGTAGATATTGCCAATGGCTTTCATTTATGGGTGGTTTCCGATAATTTACTGAAAGGCGCTGCCTGGAATTCAGTTCAGATAGCAGAAACTTTACATGAGATGGATTTAGTTCGGGTATAGATTAAAGAAGGTTTGGAGGGAAAAGTATGAAATTAACAAATGCATCAATTATCACAGCAATGGTCACACCATTCGATTCGGCAGGACAGATTGCCTTTGATCGGCTTCCTGCATTGGTGGAACATTTGCTGGAATCACATACAGAGGGAATAATTCTAGCTGGGACGACAGGTGAGTCGCCAACGTTGACTCACGATGAAGAAATTGAATTGTTCAATGAAGTTATCCGTTTGGTGAATAAGCGTGTACCAATCATATGTGGTGTGGGAACAAACGATACAAGAGACTCTGTTGAGTTCGTTAAAGAAATCGCTCAAATAGAAGGAATCGATGCGGGACTGGCAGTTGTTCCATATTATAACAAACCCAATCAAGAGGGCCTGTACCAGCATTTTAAAGCTATTGCTGAAGCAAGCGACTTACCGATTATTTTGTATAATGTTCCGGGAAGAACAGTCGCAAGCATGGATGTTGAAACAACTATTCGCTTAGCAGAGATTGAAAATATTATCGCAGTAAAAGAATGTGCCGGTTTAGAGGCGCTAACGGAACTGATTGAACAGGCACCAAAAGATTTTCTTGTTTATACAGGTGAAGATTCATTGGCTTTTTCAACAAAAGCGCTTGGCGGGCAAGGAGTTATTTCTGTTGCAAGTCATCTATTTGGCACAGAGATTTATGAAATGTTTCAAGCTTTGGATCAGGGAGAAATTAAACAGGCCGCTGCCATTCAGCGGAAATTGTTGCCGAAAATGAATGCTCTATTTTCTGTGCCTTCCCCTGCACCAGTTAAAATGGTATTGAATCATTTAGGTGTTTCTGTTGGTGATTTACGTTTACCTCTTGTATCATGTACTTCTGAAGAGAAAGAAAAAATATTGCAAATACTTGATAGATAAATCAAGCAGAAATAGAGAGGTGAAAAAAGTGAGTACAATAAAAATCATTCCGCTTGGCGGTGTCCGTGAAAACGGAAAAAATATGTATATAGCTGAAGTGGAGGATGAAATTTTTGTACTGGATTGTGGATTGAAATATCCAGAAAATGAGCTTTTGGGAATTGATGTGGTGATTCCGGATTTTACTTATCTGGAAGAGAACGTTGATCGAGTTGCAGGGGTTTTCCTAACACACGGTCACGCAGATGCAATTGGTGCATTGCCTTATCTTTTATCTAAAGTTCAGGTGCCAGTATTCGGTACAGAGCTGACTGTAGAATTAGCAAAATTAAATGTAAGCAGCCATCCGGGGACGAAGAAATTCAATGATTTCCACGTTGTCGATGCGCATACGGAAATTGATTTTGGTCATGCAACAATCAGTTTTTTCAAAACAACGCATACAATTCCGGATTCCATTGGAATTAATGTGAAGACAGATGAAGGAAATATTGTTTATACTGGAGACTTCAAATTTGATCAAAGTGCTACTCCTATGTATCAAACAGAGTTCAACCGTTTAGCAGAAATTGGCAGTGAAGGGGTCTTGGCTTTATTAAGTGATTCCTCCAATGCTGAAAACCCGGTACCTGTTGCCTCTGAACTACAGGTGGCAGAAGAAGTTTTTGATACAATTCGCTATTGGGAAGGCAGAATCATTGTTGCCTCAGTTGCCAGTAATTTAAAAAGAATACAGCAGGTTTTGAATGCCGCTTACCGTTCAAATCGTAAAGTAGTATTGACTGGCGCAGATTTGGAAAAAATTATCCGTACGGCTATGCGCCTGGATAAATTAGAACTGCCTAGTGATGATTTAATCATAACGATGAAGGACATGAAGAAGTATTCAGATGATGAACTGTTGATTCTGGAAACTGGCCGTATGGGTGAGCCAATTAAATCCCTCCAGAAAATGGCAAATGGAACCCATCGTTCTATAAGTATCAAAGCAGGTGATTTGGTTTATATTACAACTACTCCGACAACTGCAATGGAAACTGTTGTTGCTAAGACAGAGGATATTGTTTATCGGGCTGGCGGAACAGTCAAACAAATATCGGATAATCTGCGAGTTTCCGGTCATGGAAATCCAACTGATTTACAGCTAATGATTAACTTGATGAAGCCTAAATATTTTGTTCCTGTTCAGGGCGAGTATCGTCAGCTAGCTGCTCACGCAGATTTAGCGCATGAAATTGGTATTCCTTATAAAAATATTTTCATCACAGGCAGAGGGGAAATTCTGGAATATAAGAAACAAAAAATGTCTGCAGCTGGGACTACTCCTGCTGAAAACATTATGATTGACGGTTTAGGTGTTGGTGATATAGGGAACATCGTGCTTAGAGATCGCCGTATTCTATCTGAAGACGGAATTTTTGTGGCTGTAGTAACGATTAATCGTCGGGAAAAACGAATTGTTTCACCCGCTAAAATCACTTCCAGAGGCTTTGTCTATGTGAAAACGAGTAAGGACTTGATGGTAGAGAGCGGCAAAATCGTTACGGAGATTGTTGAAAAGCATCTGGAAAGTAAAGATTTTGAATGGAGTAAGCTGAAGCAGGATATTCGCGAACGCTTAAGCCGCTACTTGTTTGAACAAACAAAACGCCGGCCTGTAATTTTACCAGTTATCATGGAAGCAACACAGAAGAAGAAGGGCTGACATCTAAAATCAGTATCTACAACTGAACATCTAAATAATAAATGAATTAAAAGTCAAATGACCTTGAAAAGCCTAAGTAAAACTTTAGCTTTTCAAGGTCATTTTTTCTACTGATTAATTTCTTTAATAGATAAAATAAGCAAGTAGGATAGATAATCACCTTTTTACCAGTTGATAATTATTCAGTAGTTAATCTGTATCCCCTCTAATTCCAAAAGGTGGGACTTAATCGATAAACCTTCCTCATTTGTTTTTCCCATGTAACCAGTCAGTTTACCATTTTTACCGATTACACGATGACAGGGAATAATAATGGGTAAAGGGTTGTTCCGATTAGCTTGACCAATCGCTCTGACCGCTTTTTCAGATCTGACAGCTTTAGCGATGTCTAAATAGGAGCGTGTTTCTCCAAATGGAATTTCAGCTAGCGCCTGCCATACCTTTTGTTGAAAATCAGTACCCTTTTCAAAATAGAGCGGTGTTGAAAAGGTTTTTAAATCTCCTGAAAAGTAGGACCATAGTTCCTCCGCCGCTTGTTCTGTCCATTGATTTGTCACATGACTTTCAATTGGAAAGAAGGAGACTTCTGTTAGACCTAAATCGTTTCCATTCAGCCAGATGCTGCCAATTGATGTTTCAATTTTCATAAAGTGTCCTCCACAAACACATATTTTTTCTATTATACGATAAATTAAAGCGTAATATACTATGAACAGGTAAATTATTACAGTTTTTCTTCTATAAAAACGAAGCAGCTGTATCTCTACTTCGTTTCATATAAAACTTAAGAATAATGAATCAGGATATGGCTAAATTCAAACTTGATTTAGTCAGCTTAGTAGCACTTTGCACATTCTGTTAATCCTCGATTTATTGCTTCTTGTAAGGTAGTAGGCGTGTAGTCACCACTGCCGCATACATGAGTGTGATATTTTTTTCCTGTTGGTGTAACCAGTACCGTTTGCTCTGCAGCTACCTGCTGCTGTTCTTGTACCACAGCAGCTTGTTGAGCTTCTTCAGCAGCTGCTAAGGACTCCTGCTCTTCTTGAGCATGAATAGCAGTTTCAACTGCTGCTAATCTGTTAGATAGCTCCTCGTTTCCATCAGGAATAGACGAAACCGCAGCAATTGCTTTATCGTAGTGCTCTCGATTTTGATTATTTTCAGCGTTTTTAACAGCGACTTCTGCATCGGCAGTTAGCTGAGCAATTTCTGATTTTCTTTGTTCTTCCGCTAATTTCAATTCTTCTGCAAGCCGTTGTTCTTCTTTCTCAGCTTGTTTGACTGCGATAAAAGCAGCAGAAGGCTTAAGGACTATTTTTTTTGAAGTTGTCTGAGTATCTAGCTCTGATACGATGCTCAATTCCGTTTCAGAGTCATCGGATAATTCATAGGTTAATTCAAAAAAACCATCAGCATCTGCCTGTTTTTTAGTACTGATTTTAGAAGAAGGATAGACCGTTGCGTGAGGTTCTGTTTTACCTTTAATCAACACGGTTCCGTTGCTATCACTTTCTGTAGCTTCATCTAGAATCAGTGTCAGTTGCCTTATTTCAGATTTATCAGTAGTCTGTTTTGTTTTTTTCTTAGTGACTTGTTCACTTTTGGTCTCGTTCTTTATTTCTGATTGCTTTGTTGCTGTTTCAGTAGATGGAGTTAAAATCAATCCTACGGTGAAAAAAATCGCTGCTATACCGGCTATAATTGCTGATTTTTTTGCTTTTTTCGCATGATTCTTAGACCGAAAATAGGCAAAGCGCACGCCGAAGATGATTATACCAATAAGGCCTATTAAACCCAAAGTTATACCAGGTGCAGCAAATAACAGAACAAGCAAAATAATAACTCCTAGAATGAAAACACTTTTCATCATCGAAATCCCCCATTTTTCTAATTATTGTGTTTACAGAAAATAACTATTGCTTTAAAAATAATTATACCGTAAATAAAGTACTCTTTATATAAAATATCATTTAAAATGTATTTTTTTTATTTTCGGTAGATTGGAATATGGCTAAAAATGGATATAAGTGTCATAATTATCTGGAAAAGCAAATTATTCTATGTAAAATCTGTAGAGAACACGGAATATTTTGAAGTATGATACTATTAAGGAAGTTATTTAAGAGTGGAGTGAGAAGAGATGGAAGAAATTATTTTGCTGCATACGAATGATTTGCATTCTCATTTTGAAAACTGGCCGAAAATCAGAAGATTCTTGCTGAATAAAAGGAAGGAAAATTCTACACCAAAGCAGTCTACGTTTGTTGTTGATTTAGGAGATTTTGTTGATCGCTGGCATCCGTTGACAGAGGCTACAAATGGAACAGCAAATGTTGAATTGATGAATGCTGTTCACTATGATGGTGCCACTATTGGTAATAACGAAGGTGTGGGAAATTCAAAAAAACAGTTGAATCATCTTTATGATGAAGCAAATTTTGATATATTGCTGGGAAATCTTTTTGATTTAGATACTGGAAAACGACCGAGGTGGGCGCTTCCTTATAAAATTTTAGCAACAGCTCAAAAGACCAGAGTAGGTTTGATAGGTTTGACAGCTCCTTTTCCACTTACTTATAAACCTAATGGCTGGGATATTCGTGGAGTGGATGACGTGCTGCCTCAGCTTATTAGCGAGGTTCGCCAGCAATGTGATGTTCTGATTCTGCTGAGTCATTTAGGTATAGACAACGATATGAAAATTGCTACAAACTACCCTGAGATTGATGTCTTACTTGGGTCACATACCCATCATCTTTTTCGGCATGGAGAAAAAATTAATCATACACAATTGTCAGCTGCAGGAAAGTTTGGACAATATGTCGGCGAGGTTCATTTGCTTCTTGAAGATGGAGTGATTGTTCAAACCAGTGCAGAGGCGCTGCCTACAGAAGACTTTTTAGCGTTACCGGAAGATGAAGCGGAAATCTCTTCCTACTTGGAAAAAGGGCACGATCTTTTAAAACAGAAGCAGGTTGCTGACCTCCCTTATACTTTTTCAAATGTACTGGATAGTGAGCACCCATTGATTTTTCAAGCTCTTAATGCTTTAAAGAAAAGAGGAGGGACAGAAGCCGCTGTTTTGAATACGGGTCTATTTTTAGACGATTTATCAAAAGGGCTGGTTACTGAAGAAAATCTTCATCAAGTGCTTCCTCATCCGATGCACTTGATACGAGTGACGCTAAATGGAAAAGAATTAACCCGTTTAGTCAGAGAGATGGAGAAAAACCGGCACTTTTTAAGAAAATTTCCTATTGTTGGTATGGGCTTTAGAGGAAAAATTTTTGGGGATATTTCGTATACTGGAATATCTTATGATAAGGCTGATGCTAGCGTGTACTGGAATGGCCAAGCTGTTGTGGACAATCAAAATTATACATTGACTACGATTGATCATTATTTATTTATTCCTTTTTTTCCTACTATAGAAATTGCAGGAGAAATTGAGTTTTTATTTCCTGAGTTCCTTAGAAATGTTTTTGGGGATTATTTACGACGCTGCTATCCAATTGATAAAAAAGCAACGTACAATAAGTAGCTCTCGTAAAAACTAGGTAAATAAGAAATTATACTTATGGAAAATGATGAGATTCTGCATGCTTAATGGCAAAATGTTGCGTAAATCTGTATATTATCTGAACAAAAAAAGCTTTGGACATCATCATTTGATCTCAAAACTCTTTTATGTTCAGATTCAACAAAAAATTGCTAGACTAATTTTCGTTATTAGCGGGTAAGGATTGCATGAGCTCAAAAAAATATCCAGGCTTGCCAGTACTAAAATAGTTATACCAAGCCTCTAATGTATCTGCTTGGAAAACTTCCAGCTGCTCAATGATTTGCTTCGTCCATAATAAAGATCCTGTGGAGCTTGCAGTAATAAGGTTGTTGTCCACTACAGATGGCTCATCTATATAAGAGCCTGATCCTTTGTAATTAGGAGAAACCATTTCTAAAAATCCTACCCCGTTACTTGTATGGGTAAATGTATCTAATAGCCCAAAGTTGGCCAGCGCAGTAGTCCCGCCACATATTGCTCCAACTGTAGCACCTAAAGAAAGGAACTCCTCTGCTTTCTCGATAACAGCATGATGTTTGGAGTCATTCCATGTGTCTGCACCTGGTAATAACAATACACTTGATTTGTCTGTGACAATATCTTCTATTACACAATCAGGTTCTATTGTCACTCCGCCCATTGTTCTAATAGGCTCTTTAGAACAGCTTACTGTTTTAAGTGTTACTTGCTTTGCTCCTTTTTTAAAAAAACGACCAGAATTTAGTTCTGAGATAAGATGCCCCATTTCCCAGTCAGCTAAAGTGTCAAGAACGTAAATATAGATTGTAGTCATAAGTTTTCCTCCATTTAATTGTTTGGTAATTACTTTTTATTATATCAAGTGATTATTGACACCAGTATGGCAACAATCTAAAATAAAAAGAAATCTTGAAAGATAGCTGTTAAAAGAGCAGAGGTAGATTTGCTGCATTCTTTTGGCACTTCTCAAATAAGAAGCATATAAATGCCTAAAAGTTGGCAGACATATTTGAAATTTCTACTTTTTATGGAAAAATAGACGAGAATCTTTTTGTTATTCAGATTGTTGTTAAAGAAATGATTTCAAGTATAGAAACCATAGTTTCTAAAAGCTGAAGGTAGCTCTTTGTGTAGAAGAAATTTGATTTAGGTAGTAGATAGATGTTACTCTTTTTTTAGATTTAAAAAAAACTAAAGTTAGCCTTTCAAAGCTAAGATATTGTTTTATAAAATATGCTATAATGAACGACAGGTGGTGAAGACATGGAAGAAAAAACTGAAGAAAAGAATGAATTGACAGCGGAGTTAACAGCTGTAATTGAAAATATAAATGAAGAAGAACCAGCAAAAACGAAAAAAAAGGGTGAAATCGTGACGCTTCTTGACGATAGCCAGTTAATGATTGGTGACCGTCAGTACGTACTTGTAAAGGATCATCGTGACGCTTTTGATGCTGAAAAAATTGGTGAACGTTTCAGCGATATTTTATCCAGATATGATTATATTGTAGGTGACTGGGGCTACGATCAGTTAAGATTGAAAGGTTTTTTTTCAACAACTAACCGTAAAGCCTCGCCGGATCAGCGCATTGATGCACTTGAAGACTATCTTTATGAATTCTGCAATTTTGGCTGTGCTTATTTTGTGATTGAACGTGTGGGTGAAAGAAAAGAAAAACAAAATCCGCGCAGAAAACGAAACAAGCGAAGCAACTATCGTAATCAAGCGCATACCGATGAAAAAAAAGCACCTGTTCAGAACCAAAATACTGTAAAGAAAAATAAACCGGTTATTCGGAACAGAAAAGAGAATTCGAATAATGACAAGCCGGCAGCAGATAATGGAAGAGCGAAAAAAGAAACGAATAATCGGTCATTTACGATTCGTCAGCGTGAGGGGCAATAATTTTGAAGAAATATAAAGGATATTTGATAGATTTAGATGGAACAATCTATCTTGGCAAAGACATTATACCGGCGGGAAAACGTTTTGTAGAAAGGCTGCAGAAAACTGAGCAGCCCTTTCTGTTTGTGACAAACAATACAACCAAAACACCAGAAGCTGTGGCAGAAAGACTGGCTATGGAATTTGATATTCATATCGCACCACAGACCATCTATACAGCTAGCCTAGCTACGATTGACTATATGAAGGAGCAAGGTGCTGGAAATAAAGTTTATGTCATCGGAGAGTCAGGTTTAATTGATTTGATTTTGGAAGCTGGCTTTGTTTGGGATGAAGAAACGCCTGATTACGTAGTGGTTGGATTAGATACAAAGATTACTTACGAAAAGCTTGTTAAGGCAACCTTAGCGATTCGCAAGGGAGCTGTCTTTATTGGAACGAATCCAGATAAAAATATTCCAACAGAACGAGGACTTTTGCCGGGGGCAGGCTCAATGATTTCTTTAGTGGAAACTGCTGTTCAGTGTAAACCAATTATGATTGGAAAACCAAATGCAATCATCATGAATGAAGCCATTAAAGTGATGGGCTTAAATAAATCTGACGTGCTAATGGTTGGGGATAACTATGAAACGGATATCCAGGCAGGTATCCAAAATGATATCGATACACTATTGGTACTTTCAGGCTTTACCCAAAAAGAAGATGTGCCCAATTTGCCAGTTCCAGCAACCTATACGCTTGCTTCATTAGATGAGTGGGATGTCTGATATGGGAGTAAAGAAGAAAATTGCCTTGGAGTATCTGGGGTTCATTTGTCTTTTTTTGGCAGTACTTTCTTTATGTATTACAATAACTATCAATTTTCGACCGTTGTATGCTTTAGATATTGATTTTTTAGATATTTTAGACTATACAACAATTGGAAAAAAGGAGTTGTTGGAAAATTTTGATCAACTGATGAAATATTTGAATAATCCGTTTGTTCAAACACTAAAGCTATCTGATTTTCCGGTTTCTCAAAGTGGAGCTTTTCATTTTTATGAAGTGAAGCGCCTATTTTTACTTAACTACAGTGTATTGCTGATTACGATTGTTCCTGCTATAGTCTTTTTACGCTACTTAAAGAAAAAAGGCTGGCTTTGGCGGCTAATGCGCCCTAGCCAGATTGGCATGATTATACCAGTAGTCTTTTTATTCTTGATGCTTATTGGTTTTGACCAATTCTTTGTACAGTTCCATAGTCTTTTTTTTAATAACGATGCTTGGCTGTTTAATCCAGCAACAGATCCAATTATCAATGTGCTTCCGGAAGAATTCTTTATGCACTGTTTTTTGTTATTTTTTCTTTTATTAGAAGGCCTGCTTTTTCTACTTTATCGAAGTGGAAAAATTCAATTAAAAACAGCAGCTAAAGATACAGAATAGATAAAGTAAACACAAACTTTACGCTGTGATTTGCTTTTTCTTTCTGGATGCTTCAGCCAGTATGTATTCGCTCGAAGTTGCTTCTTTAAGACAAATAAGAGAAATTATAGGAACCGATGGTCATTTTATGGCTATTGGTTTTTTTGAATTAATTAATATTCTATTTGACTTTTAAACCTGTTATAAAAATAGCTGTAAAATTCAAAATGAAAGGAGTATACTAATCAATAAAATAAAAGAATAGGGGTTTTAGAATGAAAAATATTTTTACAGCTATTTTATTCGCTGGTGCTCTTTTTTCTATAAGTGCCTGCTCAACTAATCAAAAAGAACTAAGCGACAATAAGGAAACTTCAACTACGTCTTCAATGAATCAGGTGAATAAAGAAGAGCATATTGACTATGATCATCAGGATGAGTGGGAGTTTGTTTCTGAAAAGATGCAGTCGCCGATTGATATTCCAACCAGCGAGGTTGAAAATATGAGCCCGGATTTGGGAACAATTGTCTTAGATTATGGTATTGAAATTACTAATGCTGAAAACAATGGTCATAGTATCCAAATAGAAGATGGCGGGAAAGCAGAAATTAACGGACGAAATTTTGAACTAACACAATTTCATTTTCACGCAGAAAGTGAGCATACAATCGATGGGAAGCATTACCCGATGGAGGTACACTTTGTAAATAAGGCTCAGGATGGTCGACTTGCGGTGATTGGCGTCTTTTTCAAGGAAGGAGCAGAAAACAAAGGATTTCAAGAGGTGTTGGATAACGTTAACAATGGAAAAACAGAGCCAATCACTGATTTAAATGAGATGCTTCCTGAAAATAAAAGCTATTATCATTATCTGGGATCACTGACTACGCCGCCATTGAGTGAGAATGTAGAATGGTATGTTATGAAAAATTCGGTGGAAGTATCGAAGGAACAAATTAAGTCTTTCAAAAAGCTGTACGCTCATAACAATAGAGAAATTCAGCCGTTGAATGACCGAGCGATTATTGCATATACAGAATAAGAAAAGCAACACAGAGCTTGAGCACATTTCACATAGCTTAGTGTCCAAACTCTTTTTTGTTAAAAGCTGAATAAACAGTTTAATCGTCTTTTTTTCCTTCCCATTTATGAAGGCAGTGTCTTTTCTGTCATATCCTTCAAATTTATGTAAGCTGAGAATGCTTTTACTTTAAAGAGGTTCTCAGTTTTTTTAAAATTTCATGTAGTTTCAAAAACTAGATTGAATAATTTTTGTAAGTATGTTAATCTTTTATAAGAAAAAGGTGGTGTGTTTTTTTGGATGATATCAAAGCTTCATTAAAAGACTGGGGAGAAGAATTAAGAAATATACATTTACCTAGATGGCATGAGCTTCCGGATATTGAACTTTATATGGATCAGGTGATTACGCTGGTAGAAAAATATCTATCTCCGCTGATTACATCAGAAAAGCATACATTATTGACATCTTCTATGGTTAATAATTATGTTAAGCTGGGGTTGATTCCAGCACCTAAAAAGAAGCGGTATAATCAGAAGCATTTAGCTTTTTTAATTGCAATCACTCTGCTAAAGCAAGTGTTGACAATTCCGGAAATCAAAGAGGGCATCCTATTTCAAGGAGCTGCTGTTGGCATTCGGGAAGCATATAATCTGTTTTGTAGCGAACAGGAAAACGCATTAAGAGTAGTTGTCTCTCAAGCACTAGGAGAAGAGCCGACACCGGCATTTAATGAACCTATACCGGTAGAATTTCTGGTAGTAAAAGCTGCGACTTTGTCTTTTGCTACTAAAATGTTCAGTGAAAGGGTTATTGAATTAGAACAACTATACTTGAAGAAGATGGAGAAAGAGCAATGAATAAAGAAAAAATAGCAATACTTGTAGATTCTGGAACTGATGTGCCGGAGGAATTGGTTGAAAAATATGGCATTTATGTGATTCCCTTACAAATTATTTATAAAGATCGAGTGTATACTGATAAAGTAGATATTACACCAGAAGAGGTTTATGAACGTCTACCTCAGGAAATCCCAAGTACTTCTTTACCTGATGGGGAAACGATTACTAAGATTTTTGAAAAAATTAAAGAGGACGGTTATGAAAAGGTACTAGCCATTACGATTTCTAGTGGACTTAGTGGTACGTATAATATTGTCCGTTTGATTAGTGAAGAATTTACTTCTTTGGAAACCTTTGTATTAGATACGAAAAATATAGGAATTGGCAGCGGACTTCAGGTGATAGAAGCAGCCAAGATGCTTGAGCGTAGTTCGTCATGGGAAGAACTTAAGCTGCAGACAACTAAAAATGTGGAAAAAGCTACAGTGTATTTCAATGTAGCTACACTTGAGTATCTTCAAAAGGGTGGCCGAATCGGCTTAGTCGCCTCCATTTTAGGAAATGCATTAAAGCTGAATCCAATCATTTCATGTAATGAACAAGGTGTTTATTACACCGTTGCAAAAGCAAGAGGAAGAAAGAAAAGTCTGGAGAAGGCTTTTAACTTGATTAAAGAGTTCATCGGAACACATAAAAAAGTGGTTTTGGCGGTGGCTCATGGTCAAGCGGAAGAGGAAGCAAGAAGCTTTTATCAGAAGCTCAAGGATAATTTTCCACAGGCTGAAGAAATCTATTTTGGTACAATTAGTCCAGCATTAGTTGTGCATACGGGACCGGGATTATTGGGAATCGGGATCCAGCTGTTGGATGATTGATAAAAAAACAGTTCAAATAATTGCTAGAAATTTAAAATATAGGTAAACTATGAGCGAGATAATAAATCTCGCTTTTTATATGAAAATTTCATGAAAAGGTATTGAAAAAAACAGTAGTTATGTTAAACTCAATACTGTTTGAAAGGGGAGAAACACATGAAAAAAGGAATTGCAGAAATTATTGGAACATTTATTTTAGTCTTTTTCGGTACAGCTACAGCAGTTTTAGGAAATGGTATGGATGGAATCGGTACGACAGGAATTGCCTTAGCTTTTGGGTTAACAATCGTTGCCGCTGCTTATAGTATTGGTACGATTTCCGGTGCACATTTAAACCCAGCTGTTTCACTAGGGATGTGGGTAAACAAACGGATCACCACTCAGGAATTTATTTATTATGTTGTTGGGCAGGTAATCGGTGCTTTATTGGCTTCATTTACTTTATTAATGATTTTGAACGGCAGCGATGCAAGCACAGCCAATTTAGGTCAAAACGGCTTCGGTGAATTCACTGCTATTGGTGCTTTGGCTATTGAAATTATTCTGACATTCATTTTTGTTTTAGTTATCATGGTGGTGACTAGTGCTAAAAAAGGTAACGCAAATCTTGCTGGAATCGTTATTGGTTTAACACTTACAATGGTTCACTTAGTTGGGATTCCTCTAACCGGTACTTCAGTTAACCCGGCAAGAAGCTTGGGACCAGCTGTATTCGCTGGCGGCGATGCGTTGTCACAATTATGGGTATTTATTGTAGCACCATTAATCGGTGGTTTGTTGGCAGCTTTAGTGGCCAAATATGTATTAGATACAGAAGGCGAATAGTTACTGATTGACGTATTAGTATCTACATGTATGTAATTTTTAGGAATGGGATTCCATATATCTCATTCCTTTTTTGTATTTCTGGCTATTCAGTGAGTCTGTTTCAAATGACAAAGTCTGGGACATAACTAAATTCCCAGTCTTTTAGTATGCTTAAATCCGAATAAACGGTGAGACAGTAACACATACGAGCACCCTAACTGAGACGAGTAACTGCAGGAGCACGTACAAAGCATTTAACTGCGACGAGTAATCGCAGGAGCACACACAAAGCACTTAACTGCGACGAGTAACCGCAGGAGCAACTTCTTCGGCAACAAGCCGGGATTTAGCTAGCATTTGTAGAGTACCAGGTAGAAATCAATCAACATCGAATGGTTTATCTTCGTGTTTCCTGTCATTTTTGTAAATTCTTTTTTGGTGCTTTGAATCACTGTGATTACTTCCTACGTAAGTAGAACCGATGCTGAAAAGTACCTACCTGGTGCTTGAAGGTAACTGTTTCTGTCCCACCCTTGAAATAATGCGCTATAAAAACAGTTTCTTATAAGATTTTGCTAAATGGATGGTCTGAAATGAGAGAAATCAGCGGGCAAAGGTGAAAGACTTGAGAAAATGAGGTATAATGGAAAAAATACTGCAAAAGTATGAATGAAGAAAAAGAGGTGTCTCTTTATGAAAAAAATATTAGTTGTAGATGATGAAAAGCCAATTTCAGAGATTGTTAAATACAATCTTGTTAAAGAAGGCTATGAGGTGTTTACTGCCTATGATGGAGAAGAAGCATTAGAAAAAGTTAAAGAAGAAGAGCCGGATCTGGTTTTACTGGATTTGATGCTGCCAAAAATAGACGGGCTGGAAGTAGCACGTGAGATTCGTAAAACCTATGATATGCCAATTATTATGGTTACTGCGAAGGATTCTGAAATTGATAAGGTTCTAGGGCTGGAATTAGGTGCAGATGATTACGTAACAAAACCATTTTCAAATCGTGAACTGGTTGCCCGTGTGAAAGCAAATCTACGTCGGGGAGCAGCAAGTGTTAAAGAAGCGGAAGAGACAGTTCCTTCTGAGCTGACAATTGGAGATTTGACGATTCATCCTGATGCATATATGGTTTCCAAGCGCGGCGAAAAAATTGAATTAACTCATCGTGAGTTTGAACTGCTGTTTTATTTAGCAAAACATATTGGTCAAGTGATGACAAGAGAGCATTTGTTACAGACTGTCTGGGGTTATGACTATTTTGGCGATGTGCGAACGGTGGATGTGACAGTTCGGAGACTGCGGGAAAAAATTGAAGATAACCCAAGTCATCCAACCTATCTAGTGACTCGTAGAGGTGTTGGCTACTATTTAAGAAACCCTGAACAGGAGTAATGAATTATGAGAAAAAAGGTTAACTTTTTTCAGTCAGTAAATTTTAAGATAGCTATTTCATTTATCCTCCTCCTTTTGATTGCGATAGAAATCATTGGGGGGTATTTTATTCGTGAGCTGGAAACAACTACGATTAATGATTATAAAAGAAATGTTGACTTACAGGTAACTCAATTGGTTAATTCACTGAGTACGCCTCTTGGAAATGAAGACAATAACCGTGAAGAAGTCGATGCCGATCTTAAACGTGTTGTAAGCAGCTTCTCCAACTCAGAATTTCTGGAGGTTAGAGTCATTGATGATAAAGGAAACATCAGGGCTATTAGTGATTTGAACCTGCAAGGGCTGATTGGAAAGAAAAATGAATATCGGGATTTAAATGATTTCAGCAGTAAGAAATATCCTGTGGTAGAAAACGGAAAACGTGTCTATATTAATGTCCAGCCTATATACTCTCCGGCTGGTGATACGGTCATCGGGGCTGTTTATGTTAAAAGTAATATACAGAATAAGTACGAAGAAGTCACGAACATTGCCAGAATCTTCTTTACAGCCTCTTTGATGGCGGGTGTAATTTCAGTCATTGTTACTTTGCTGATTGCCCGTTCAATTACTCAGCCAATTGGCGAGATGAAGGAACAGGCACTGCGCATTGCACGCGGGGATTACAGCGGGAAAGTAAAGGTATACGGTAAAGACGAGCTTGGACAGCTGGCAGAAACCTTTAACCAGCTGAGTGAACGGGTGGAGGAAGCTCAGGAAACAATGGAATCTGAGCGGAATCGGCTGGATAGTGTCCTCACCCATATGACAGATGGTGTTATTGCTGCGGATCGCCGGGGAAAAGTTATTACTATTAACGACATGGCTACAACCTTGCTTAATATGCCTGCAGCGGATGCTATTGGTATGCCCCTTTTAGAGCTTTTAGATATCCAAGAGGAATATACGCTGCGTACTCTTTTAGAAGAGCCTGACGAGCTGCTGCTCGATCGTTCTTCTTCAGAAGCACCTGAAGATCAGATGATTTTAAAAGTTGATTTCGCAATGATTCGTCGGGAATCAGGCTTTATTACTGGTTTGGTTTGTGTGATTCATGATGTAACGGAGCAGGAAAAGAATGAGCGGGAACGACGGGAATTCGTTTCCAATGTATCCCATGAGCTGCGTACACCGCTAACCAGTATGCGAAGCTATATTGAAGCTTTAAATGAAGGTGCTTGGGAAAATCCTGAGGTTGCACCGAATTTTTTGAAGGTAACACTTGAAGAAACGGATCGGATGATTCGAATGATTAATGATTTACTGAATTTGTCTAGAATGGATTCAGGAAATTCGAAGCTGCAGCTGGAGTATGTTAACTTTAATGAACTAATTAGCTTTGTTCTGGACCGTTTTGATATGATGGTGGAAAGCGGTGAAAAGAAGTTTGTAATTCGTCGTGAGTTTACTAAGCGTGCCTTATGGGTAGAGCTTGATACGGATAAGATCATTCAAGTGTTGGATAATATCATGAATAATGCCATAAAATATTCTCCCGATGGCGGCGAAATTGTCTGCCGCCTCATTGAAACACATAGTACGGTCATCTTTAGTGTAACGGACAGAGGACTAGGTATACCTAAGAAAGATTTAGGGAAAGTCTTTGAACGTTTTTATCGGGTAGATAAGGCTAGAGCCAGAGCACAGGGAGGAACAGGACTAGGCTTGGCCATATCCCGAGAAGCAATCAAAGCACACAATGGCTCTATCTGGGTAGAAAGTGTAGAAGGGCAAGGCTCGACATTTTATATTTCTCTACCGTATGAACCTTATGAGGAGGAATGGTGGGAATGAACCTTTTTGAAAAATTAATTCGTGCCGGACTGATCATAATGGTTCTGTTGAGCTTGTACTTTTCAACAATCATTTGGATTAGTTCTTCTGTAAAGGAGCCTAGACCGGAAACGGAAACGCAAGTAGCTGCTGCAGTTAAAGAGCGTGCTGCTAGTGATGCATTTTTACCAATTCGTTTGGTTCGTACAAAAGAAGATGCATTTTTTATTAGTACCAGTGAAAGCTTAATTGCTTCTGTTCAAAGGGTGATCAGTGACAGCAGCTTTGGCAAGCTAGATACTTTAGTTAAGAGCAACCAAGAGGAGTACAACAACCATTATCTGGAAAAAAATGACTTTGAGCTTCTGTATGAGGGTGAATTCTCCCTTAGAGAGTATTTATCAACCTTTGATATTGATATCGATCTTTCTGCTTTTTCTGAGGATGATCCTTTAGTCTTTAGCCGAATCCAGATTAATTATACTGAAGGTACTATTTTATTTTTTGATTTGTCCAATTGGAATGTATATACAACCCATATTTCCATTAATAAAACAGCTGTCGAACAGCTACTGGATAAAGAGAGTGTTGCTTATTTCAGCGTGGCTGAACGGACGGTAATTGCAGAGAAGCAATATTATATGGTCACAGATTTAAGGTTGAAAAAGTATAGTTACATTTTGGCCTCACAACCTGTGTCTCTTTTTAGAAATGCCTTCTTTAATAATTCTGAAGATGTTCATACGAATGATGACAGCAAGGATTTACTCTATACAAGCGGAACGGAAAATTTAAGAGTTGAGGAAAAGACTAATGTTTTATATTTCAATGGCGGCTTAGAGCGCACAGCTGAAGAGCACACCATTTACTCCGACAGCTTTGAATATGTGAAAAAGCTTGGCGGTAATATCGGCAATGTTCGCTATTTTGACCGGTCAGGTAATCGAATGACCTATCGTACCTTTGTTGAAGGATTTCCAGTTTTTAGTGAGAATAATAAGGGGCAGGTTAAGGTGGCGGTTGATAAGCAAAATACAGATCAGCCTAATGTCACAATCAATACAAGTCTCGATATGATTCAGGTGCCAATTCCATCAGAAGAAGAAGTTACTCTAATGAACACTTCTGATTTACTTTCTGAACTAGTTTATGCTGGCGCAGATGAAAACGATATTCAGTCATTGATTATTGGGTATACTTGGCAGACAATCGAAGGGATCACCCAAGTCGTTGATTTAACTCCGGAATGGTATATTCTTTATAAAGACCAATGGTATCCAGAAGGCGAGTTATTAGAAAAACTTGCAACCATGGAGGTGGAGTAATGGACTTTAAACGAATCGAGTGGATTTTCTTTCTAGTATTTTTAGGAGTCAATATATTTTTGTTCAGCATTTACCGGGAAGGACTGAAGGATGAAAATAACATGTCCTACTCAGATCAGACGGAAAGCTTGGACAGCAGACTGAAAAAAGAGAATATTAAACATAAAGGGGAGCTATCTGTCAAACGCTCCCACGGGTATTATTTAAGTGGAGAGCAGACAAATTATACAGATACTATTCATCAGCAGAGAATTGATAGAGGGGATAATACTTTTTTCTGGTACAACGTTGAAATTACCGATAACGGATTAATCAACTATCCGTCCAATCACTATGTTGACCCGACAGAGGTAGGCGATACCTTTACAGGTTTTTTAAATGACAATGACAGTGTACTATTTGGCTCGGAATATCAATATCTCCCGCAGTTTTCTAATTTAAATGGAGATTTTCCTGAACTGATTGCTGCTCAGTCCTATGGAGGAATCCCATTTAATGATGGAACAGCACAGCTTACGGCGTCATTGGAAAAAAATGAGACGGATGATTTGCTAAAGATTAATAAGTATACACAGTCGCATATTGAGAATATTGAAGAACTGAGAGAGAAATCAGAGCTGTATTCCGAAAGAGATGCAGTCGAAACATTGTATATTAATAATAAAATACCGAGTAATTCAAGCATTACATTTACAAAGCTGGCTTATTCAAGAATCTATAAAATTCGTGACAAAAATGTCTATGTTCCAGTCTGGTTTGTTGGTATTTCTTCTAATGAAACGACATTACAGGTAGAACAGATTAATGCAATGAGCAATACGATTATTTCTAGTAATACGGTGATCAGGGTGGAAAAAGACGAGTGATAATTGTATAATAGATTGCTGTAGAGAATAAACGAAGGGAAGCGTAGGAAATGAGTCAGGAAAATGCATTTAATGTCAGTATTCTTGCCAGCGGCAGCACAGGCAATTCCCTTTTTATAGAATCAAAGGAAAAGAAAGTTTTGGTTGATGCTGGTTTAAGCGGGAAGAAAATAACTTCTCTGCTGGCGGAAATTAATCGTAAGCCGGAGGATTTAGATGCAGTGCTGGTTACTCATGAGCATCGAGATCATATTCATGGAGTGGGTGTTCTAGCTAGAAAGTATAAACTGGATGTTTACGCAAATGAAAAAACTTGGCAGGCAATGGATCCGATGATTGGAAAAGTTGATGTTGGGCAAAAGCATATTTTTGAAATGGGCAAGGTATTAACTTTAGGGGATATGGATATTGAAAGCTTTGGCGTTTCCCATGATGCGGCGGCACCCCAGTTTTACCGATTTTATAAGGAAAACCGGTCGTTTGTTATTTTGACAGATACAGGGTATTGTAGTGATCACCTCCGTGGAACAGTACGGGATGCAGATGCTTACCTTATTGAAAGCAATCATGACTTGGGCATGCTTCGTGCAGGAGCATATCCGTGGAGTCTGAAACAGCGGATACTAGGAGATCAGGGACATCTTTCGAATGACGACGGTGCTTTGGTAATGGCTGATGTTATCGGACCGAAAACGAAAAGAATTTACCTCGGTCACTTAAGCAAAGAGAACAACATGAAAGAACTAGCTCAGATGGCTATGAGCTCCATTTTAACCGAATACGGATTAGGTGTGGGGCATACGTTCAATGTTTACGATACTGATCCTGAGGCATCAACGGAGCTGTTTTCTATTTAGTTTGCTATTAAGAGTAGAGAGACGAACATCTTAAAATAGCCTTGAAATGAATCACTTATTTGAATTTAAGATTAGTAAAGAGTGTGAGACGAATGGACGCTGAAGCCTGTCTTACACTTTTTTCTATTTTGGTACTACGTCAAATTTTCTGGTAAGAAAAAACTGAATAAAAATGAAGAGCTTGGAATGAAAAAACAGAGAATCTCTGGTTTTTTTCAAGTTCTTTTTTTGATAAAAAGAAACGAAGCGAGTGATTTCGGCAGCTGGACGGAAGTGACTTGGTAAAAAGCGCCAAGTCCATTTGCTTGTGGGCTGACCAAGCTCGTTCAGTTTTTATCCTATCAAGACAATTTGACGTCTTGCTGTTTCTTTTATGAAGCGTATTATTTTAAGTTTAATTTTAGTTAGCCTTGTTATTCTCTTTTAAAAGAAGAATAAAGGATGGTAAAAACGATGCCTGTGATTAACCATAAAGATAAGCAAGCCTGTGAGAGATACAATCAATTTATAGAAACTGCCCGGTTTAGTTCAATTACTCAGGAAACGGACTGGGGCCATGTAAAAAATAACTGGGAACCTCTCTATGTTTATTTGGAGGAGGCAGGTGAAATAGTAGCAGCTATGTCGATTTTAACGATTCAAAATATGGGCGAAGAATCGTTTGCCTACGCGGCAAAAGGACCTGTGATGAACGAAGTGTCTATAGCGTACATAGAACGATTAGTTGAAGAAGCAGAAGCTGAACTGGCAAAAAGAAAGGTGTTTCTGCTGCGGATGGACCCTGAATTTCCTTATTCTGAGGAACTAAATCTAGCACTTAAACAAACCAATTTATTGGTGAGAAATCGGGAAGTGGCTGGAAAGGAAACAATTCAGCCCCGCTACAATATGCTTTTGGAACTAAGGGGACGAACTGAGGAAGAAATTTTAAGCAGTTTTTATGGAAAAACAAGGTACCGTATCCGTTATGCTCAGAAAAAAGGACTAACAAGCAGGGTTTCTTCTGACTGGGAAGATTTGGCTCTTTTTTATACATTATATGAAACGACAAGCAGAAGACATGGAATTTCCTATCGTCCGAGAAACTATTTTATCCGTCTGGCTGAATCGTTTTTAGACTCTGGAAAAATGAAAATCATTTTGATTTTAATCGATGGTGTTCCTGATGCAGGAGGTCTCTGTTTTTTATCAGGAAATAAGGTTTGGTACATGTACGCCGGCAGTACACATGAAAATCAAGTTCTGATGGCTCCTTATTTAATGAACTGGGAAGGTATTAAGTGGGCATTGGCAGAAGGAAAGGAAGCCTATGATTTTGGCGGTGTTTTCGACTTAACCAACGAGGATGGGCTTTATCAGTTCAAGCATGGATTTATTCGCCCTGGACAGCCAACAGAGTACATTGGAGAATTGGATAAGGTTTATAATCAAGAAGTGTATCAAAGATTTATTGCTAAGTAGTTTTTCTGTAATTTAGATGAAATATTCTGAAAATTTAGTGCTATAATAAGGTCATATTAAACGGAAGAAAAAGAGAAGTTGTAGCGGGAAGATAGCGGCTCTCTTTTGGAGAAGGGGAAAAAATGATTTTATTAGGCTCTATTGTAAATGCTTTAGCTATTATTATCGGCAGTTTTTCTGGTGCCGTCCTTCGGAATCTTCGAGAAGAAACGAAAGACACAGTTACCAAGGGGATTGGTTTAGGTGTTATTGCGTTGGGGCTGCAGATGTCTTTTAAGGCAAACTCATTTATCCTCATTTTAATCAGCTTGTGTCTAGGAGCGATGATGGGAGAGTTTTTCAGAATAGAAGACAGAATGAATACGTTTGGTCTCTACTTGGAAAAACGGTTTGCGAAACCAGGAAGTAATTTCGCAGAGGGCTTTGTTACCGCCACGCTGATTTTTTTGATAGGTTCTATGGCAATTATAGGTGCAATTGAAAGCGGCGTTTCCGGCAACCATCAAACGTTATTTACAAAATCCGTTATGGATGGCTTTATGGCAATCATGTTGACCGCAACACTAGGTGTAGGTGTCCTGTTTTCTGCTTTTCCAGTGTTAATCTATCAGGGAATAATCACCTTAGCTGCAAGTCTGCTAATGAAGTATGTACCAAAAGAGTTATTGGATCAGTTGATGATTGGCATCAGTTCAATTGGCGGCTTGATGATTATGGCGATTGGTTTGAATATTCTTGGATTAACAAAAATCAGAGTTTCAAACTATTTACCGGGAATCGTTATCTTAGTACTTTTGATTGTAGGACAATTTTATTTGTAATCATTCAATATTTTTTGATAGATATGCATGTTAAACCATTTAGAGATTAAAACAAAGAAAAATAAAATAGAGAATACTATTATGATTAATTAGTACATTCAGCTTCAATAAAGCGGTTTTAGAATAGCCGTTGGATAGTTTGAAAAAAGGTATAACAAGCGGGCTCGGATAATTTCCGAAAGAACTACGTTTGTTATACCTTTTTTGCTTTTCGAGGAGGTTGTGACCCAAATGCTCTGCTTTGTGAAATAAGAGAAAATAGCTCCTTGCGATTCTCATTATATGTTCAATTTATCTCCAAAGAAGCTACTTTTAGAACATCAGTTATCAGTATTGAATGGAAGATATCATATTATTATTATATTTTCTTTTTGTATATGAAATGCATAATTTAGAATAATATTCAATTTTTCAGGGTATAAAATGCATAATTTTTCTGTTTTTTTTGAATAAAACTTATAAAAAACCATTGACTTACTGTGTTTCTGAAATTATAATGTGAAAAACATCTTTTTTTATGAGAAATGAAAGTGATGAGGTGAAAACGTATGAAAGTTTCAATCATTGGTGCAACAGGATATAGCGGCTTGGAATTGATTCGCTATCTTCATGCCCATCCTTATGCCGAGCTAGTATCTGTTCACAGCCGAACAGAGCGAAAGCCTATTGATGAGATACATCCCTATTTACAAGGTTTACTGTCGCTGCCTTTAGAGGCTATTGATCATGAACGTATAATGGCAATAAGTGATGTCGTTTTCCTTGCATTACCATCAGGCTTCTCCAAAGAACTGGCACTGCCATTTATCAAAAATGATTTTCCTGTTATCGATCTCTCTGGTGATTTCCGCTTGAGAGAAAGAGGTGCATATGAAAAATGGTACCACAGTGATGAAACACATTATCCTTGGATTCAAAAATTTGATTATGGTCTTTCTGAGTTTCGGACAGATTCGTCAAAAAAGTTTATTGCTAATCCGGGCTGCTATGCAACGGCGGCAGAGCTTTCGTTTGCTCCTCTGTTAAAAGAGCATCAGATCATTTTAGATTCTATTGTTATTGATGGAAAATCGGGTCTTTCAGGTGCCGGCAAAGCACTAGCGCCAACAAGTCATTTTGTTCAAGCAAATGAAAACATGAGTGTTTACAAGGTAAATACACATCAGCATATACCAGAAATTATTCAACAATTTCAACAATGGACGCCTAAGCTGAAAGCCATTCAATTTACAACATCGCTGATTCCGGTGACAAGAGGGATTTTTATGACAGCTTATGGAAAGCTAAAGGAAAAACAGACAACCAATCAACTGCTTGACTGTTATCAAACATGTTATAAGAATCATCCGTTTATTCGAATTCAGAAGAACAATGTTTTTCCAACACTAAAACAGGTAGTCGGCACCAATTTTTGCGATATTGGTCTGGCAGTAAATGAGGAAACAGATACAGTGACTATTGTCACAGCTATCGATAATTTAGGTAAAGGAGCAGCAGGTCAGGCTATTCAAAATATGAATTTACTGGCTGGTTTTCCAGAGACAGCCGGGCTGCTGCAGCTGCCAATCTATCCGTAGGGAGATATGAAAATGAAAAAGATTACTGGTACAATTGCTTCGCCCAAAGGGTTTTATGCAGACGGCGTACATAGTGGGCTTAAAAGAAAACGTAAGGATATTGGCTGGATTTACTCAGATACGCCTGCAACTGCTGCGGCAGTATTCACAACAAATGCGGTTAAAGCAGCACCTATTCAAGTTAGTAAACAGGCATTGGAAAATGGCGGACTTCAGGCTGTAATTGTCAATTCTGGAAATGCCAATGCATGTACAGGAAAAAAAGGGCTACAGCATGCTGAAGAGATGCAGCAGCTGGCTGCTGAAAAGCTTGGACTTTCTAAAAATCAAGTTGCAGTTGCTTCTACTGGTGTGATTGGTAAAGAGTTGGCAATGGATAAGGTAGCAACCGGAATTTCAGAGTTAAGTGTACTGGAAGGAACACCGGAGGCTTTTCATGAAGCAATTCTAACAACGGATACTAAAACAAAAGAGATTGTACTGGAAGCGCAGATAGAGGGCTACACTGTAAGGGTGGCTGGTGTTGCCAAAGGCTCAGGAATGATTCATCCGAATATGGCTACGATGCTGGCTTTTATTACAACAGATGGGGCAATCTCTAAGCTGCTGCTGCAAGATATGTTAAAAGAAATGACAGATTGTACGTTTAATCAAATTACTGTAGATGGAGATACATCTACAAATGATATGCTTCTAGTTCTGGCAAATGGTGCCTCAGGCATACCAGAGATCCAAAAGAATACTGAAGCCTGCCTGATTTTTAAAAACATGCTGCGACGGGTCATGGAGGAGCTGGCAAAGATGGTTGCTCAGGACGGGGAGGGGGCTACGAAACTGATTGAAGCTCAAGTTCAAAATGCTTCCAGTCGTTTAGCAGCCAGAATGATTGCAAAAAAAATTGTCGGTTCTTCTCTGGTAAAAACAGCAATGTTTGGAGCTGATCCTAACTGGGGGAGAATTATCTGTGCGATTGGTTATGCAGATTCTTCTATTGATCCTGAAAAGGTGGATATCAGTATCGGCAATCAGACTGTGCTGCTTGCAAGTCAGCCCCAACCGTTTGACGAAAAAGCAATGCAGGAAATTCTTTTACAGAAGAAGATTATAATTACGGTGAATCTTCACGATGGACAAAATGAGGGAACTGCCTGGGGTTGTGATTTGACCTATAAATATGTAGAAATAAATGCACTGTATCATACGTGAAGAAGGAGTATAACCATGGATAATTTAATTGTTATAAAAATAGGCGGAACAGCGAGTGATACACTGACCGAGAGTTTTTTTGAACAAATTCATTTTTGGCAGTCAGAGGGAAAGAAATTGATTATTATTCACGGCGGCGGTCATTACATATCTAGTATGATGACTCAGTTGAATGTGCCTGTCTGCCAAAAAAATGGGCTGCGGGTGACGACGGATGAGGTGCTGAAAATCAGTCAAATGGTACTAATTGGTCAAGTACAGCCCATGATTACTAGTCGTTTTCAACAGGAAGGACTGAGAGCTGTCGGGCTGAATACTTCTAGTGCAAAAATCATTTTAGGGGAATATCTGGATAAAGAGCTGTTAGGACATGTAGGAAGAGTCACAAAAATTCAGACAACCTTGCTGGAAGATTTGCTGGATAAAGACTATATACCAGTTGTTGCTCCATTAGGGATGACAACCTCAGATAATTGGTTAAATATTAATGCAGATGAGTCAGCTTGCCATATCGCTTCGGCGCTTAATGCAGAAGCACTATATTTATTGACCGATGTTGCAGGGATTCTAAAGAGTGGAGACTTCCTTGAAGAAATCGCATTAACGGAGATTGATCAGTTAATCGAAGAAGAAACGATTACAGGGGGAATGATTCCTAAAGTAAAAAGTGCTGAAAAAGCGATTAGAGATGGAGTAAATACGGTCTATATTACCAATAGCATATTAAAAGCCGGAACGAGTATTTTAGGGAAGGAGCGTGTGCTATGACCCATTTGTTTCCTAATTATAAAAGACAGTCTATTGAATTTGTAGGGGGAGAAAAACAACATCTTTTTGATAGAGAAGGAAATGCTTATCTTGACTTAACCAGCGGCATTGGTGTGATGAACTTAGGCTATCATCATCCAGTATTGAATACAGCCTTGCAGACACAGGCGGAGCAAATTTGGCATACGCCCAATCTCTATGAGAATAGCCTGCAGGAAGAGGTAGGAAAGCTGCTGGCAGACGGGGAAGACTATCTTTCCTATTTCTGTAATAGCGGAGCTGAGGCAAATGAAGCCGCTATAAAGCTAGCCAGAAAAGCTACTGGGAAAAAGAAAATAATTACTTTTTTACAATCTTTCCATGGACGAACCTTTGGCGCTTTAAGTGCTACTGGCCAAAAGTCAATTCATGAAGGCTATTATCCTCTGTTGCCCGAATTTGTTTATCTGCCGTATAATTCCATTGCTGATTTGAAAGAGGCACTAGATGAAGAAACAGCAGCCGTCATGCTTGAGCTGATTCAAGGAGAGGGCGGTATTATCCCAGCTGAAAAAGAATGGATAGCAGAGGTTTCCCAGCTTTGTAGGGAAAAAGGTATTTTGTTAATAATTGATGAGGTTCAAACTGGAATTGGTAGAACCGGCAGTCTTTATGCCTTTCAGCAATGGGGCATTCAACCGGATATCTTTACCTTGGCAAAGGGGCTTGGCAATGGCTTTCCTGTTGGTGCAATGGTTGGAAAATCTACACTTGCTTCAGCATTTGGTTCAGGCAGTCACGGATCAACCTTTGGTGGAAATAAATTAGGCATGAGTGTAGCCAAAGAAGTACTGCAATGGACTCGCTCGCCTGAATTTTTATCAGAAGTTACTGAAAAGGGAAAAAAAGCAATTGAATACTTGAGCAGCCGATTGATTGATACAGAAAATGTTCGGGCAGTTAGAGGAAAAGGGTTAATGATTGGTATTGAATTAGCTAGCCCGGAATGTTTGGAGAAGGCAATAGCAAACCTGCTTGACGAAAAAATTGTTGTTTTGAAAGCAGGAAATAATGTCTTGCGGCTGCTGCCGCCGCTGACTATTACGCAGGAAGAGCTTGCTTTTGGCATTGAAAAAATCTGTCAGGTATTGGAGGAATTGGAGAATGAGTGAAGCCTTATATGGAAAAAGTATTTTAAATTTAACAGAATTAACAAAGGAAGACATTCATCAAATTATTCAGCTTGGAATAAAAATGAAGCAAGCACCATTGGACTATAAGGATACGCTGTCTGGAAAAATACTAGCAATGATTTTTGAAAAAAACAGCACACGTACACGTGTATCCTTTGAAGCCGGCATCATTCAATTAGGAGGTCAAGCGATTGTTCTAGACAGCAAATCTACTCAAATGGGCAGGGGAGAACCGGTTAAGGATACTGCTAAAGTCATGTCTGGATATGTTGATGGCATTATGATTCGGACATATTCTGATCAAATGGTTCAGGAGCTGGCTGATGAAGCGGACATTCCAGTAATTAACGGGTTAACAGATAACCACCATCCCTGTCAGGTATTGGCTGACTTCATGACTATTTATGAAGTGAAAGGGAAGCTGACGGGGCTGAAACTGGCTTATATTGGCGACGGCAATAATATGGCTCACTCCTTTTTAATAGGAGGAAGTATCGCGGGAATGGATATTTCAATTGCTTCTCCTGACGGATATCAGCCCGAGCCGACCTTTATCTCACTTGCAGAAGAATACGCTAAAGTCTCAGGAAGTACAATTGTGGTGACTGAAAACCCTGCTGAGGCAGTCTTGGAAGCTGATATTATTGTTACAGACGTTTGGGCAAGTATGGGGGACGAAGAACAGCAGGAGGAACGGGTAAAGGCATTTCACAAGTATCAAGTGAACGAACAGCTAGTCCAACAGGCAAAAGCTGACTATATGTTCCTTCATTGTCTGCCAGCGCACAGAGAAGAAGAGGTGTCAGCGGATATTATAGATGGCAGTCATTCTTATATTTACCAGGAAGCAGAAAATAGACTACATGCACAAAAGGCATTGCTGGCTAATGTGATGAAAGAGACAAGTGTTATATAACATATAGCTGTTTTTATAAAAAATCAGATTGAGTTGCGTTCTCTAAAGGGAACCGCTCAATCTTTTTTCTAATATTTACTTAAATTGATTCGGATTAAATGAATTTTTATTTGTAGTTTTACATAGTTTCTAGTAGAATGAATGTGTATGAATAGAAAGAAAAGAGGTGTAGATACATGGGTTTTACAGATGAAACAGTACGTTTTGACTTTGATGAAAGTCGGAAAAAAGAAGTGAGTGAGACTCTAGCTACCGTATATCGGGCTTTAGAAGAGAAAGGTTATAATCCTATCAATCAGATTGTAGGGTATTTGCTTTCTGGAGACCCGGCCTACATTCCTCGTTATCAGGATGCGCGGAACTTAATTCGACGTCATGAACGGGATGAAATTATGGAAGAGCTTGTAAAGCACTACTTGTCAAGCTATGGTATTAACCTTCAATGAGAGTAATGGGACTTGATGTGGGCTCAAAGACAGTCGGAGTGGCAGTCAGTGATTTGCTGGGCTGGACAGCTCAAGGCGTGGAAATCATCCGAATCAATGAAGCTGAAGGACAATTCGGTTTTGAGCGTTTAGGCGAGCTAATTAAAGAATATGAAGTGTCTAAAGTAGTCGTAGGACTGCCTAAGAACATGAATAATTCAATTGGTCCTAGAGCAGAAGCTTCTATGGCTTATGGTAAGCAAATAGAGGAGCTGTTTCAGCTTCCTGTTGTCTATCAGGATGAACGCTTGACAACGGTTCAGGCAGAACGCATGCTTGTTGAACAAGCAAACGCTTCTAGAGCAAAACGAAAGAAAGTAATAGATAAAGTTGCTGCTGTGATGATTTTGCAGAATTACTTAGATGGTGCGGGCAAGAACAACTAATGCAGTGTACGAAATTACTAATAGAGAAGGCAGTTGTAAAATACTGGTATGCCAGCTAAAAAGCAGCTGTCAAATTTTTTTAGAGAAGCTGTCAATGATAAAAAAGTATAGCAGCTTTCTCAATAAAGAAAGGGAGATAATGATGACAGAACATAACCACGAAGGACATGAGCATATCACATTAGTAGATGAGCAAGGAAATGAAACGCTATATGAAATCCTGCTGACTGTTGATGGTCAGGAAGAATTTGGTAAAAACTACGTTCTTTTATATCCAGCAGGAGTACCTGAAGATGAAGATGTTGAGCTTCAAGCATATGCTTACATCGAAAACGATGGAGGAACAGAAGGCGAGCTGCAGCAAATTGAAACAGACGCTGAATGGGATATGATTGAAGAAGTCTTCAATACCTTCATGAGTGAAGAAGAAGAAGGTAGCTAATATAAGAGCTAAGCCCTTGATAGATAAGGACTTAGCTTTTTCTTTATCTTCAAGGTACAGAGGGAAAATTAAGCAAATCAAAACAGGCGCTGAAAGGGATATGATTGAAGAAGTTTTTATTCAATTCATAGATGAAACAGAATAGTTTTTTTATCGAAGAAGTTATTTTTAGCCCGCGTTTTTTACAAATTTAGGTATACTAAAAATCTGGGATTTTTCTGTCCCAGACTTTTAGTATATTTTTTATGTTGTATAGCCGCCGCAAATACCGACATAAGCATCAAATGTAGCCTTATTGTTTTTCCAATCCATAATTTTGATGTCTTGTGCTTTACCTGTTTTATGTGCAGTTACTTGGTTATAAACAGAACGTAGTACACTCCACTCTGTTTGAGTTAGTAACTTCATTTTGGTTCCACAAACATAAAACACACCTGTACCATATAAAATTACAAATTCTGTCATATCATCTTCTCCTTGATTTTTATTTTCTGTTTCAGTACCTGTTTCATTCCCACTTACCGGCGTGTTAAAGAGATTAATTTCCTCTTGACGCCGCCGCCGTAAACCTTCTTCAAATTCTGATCCTGCGTTGATATAATTAGGAAAGGATTCCGTAATGTAACTATCGGAAGCATTTCTATCCCAATTATCTACTGTAAAAATTCCAGTACCACAATTATAGGCAAGACTTACCATCGCATCGAATTGATTTTGATTAAACGAACGAGTAA
>NZ_JBTXLW010000025.1:0-40518 GCF_054871795.1 Enterococcus sp. LJL51
AAAAGACACGCTGAGTATACGCATACAGAATAATTTTTAATAGCATCTTCGGGTGGTAGGCCGGTCGGCCTAATTGTTCTTCTAATTTATTAAAGAGTGTTTGCGGCATGGCTTCGACTAAGGCATTAACCGCAAAAGCGACATCCGTTTCAGGAATAAACTGTTCCAACTCTAATGGTAAAATCGTTTGATTAATGGTATAATCTTTAAACATAAAAGCACGCTCCTTTTGATTTGGTTTAGTCACTTTAATCTTACACGGTTGCGTGCTTTTTGTGTACCCTAAAATTAAAAAAGTGAGAAAATAATCAGATTTTCTTCTGACTATTGTCCCACTCCCTTTTTGTTTCTTCTAAGAAAATAGCTATTTACAAATTCAAAACATAACTATATAATTAAGTTACTTAATTAATAATATTTATTTAAGGAAAGGAGAATAGAAAAATGAGCAGTAGGCAAAATCATCCAATCAAGCTAGTGAATAAGACAGAGCTGAAAGCTTTTCTATTCTCGAAGGAATTTGCCACACAGGCCGAATTGGCTGAAGGAGCTCACATCAGCGTTGTCACTGTAAATAGTTTAGTAAAGGAACTGGTTGCAGAGGGGTGGTTTGTTTCTGGAAATCAGTTACAAAAGGATATTGGTCGTCCGTCTATCAGATATTTTTTTAATTACAACCGCTATTTCTTTTTGTTATTGTCCATCCAAGCTTTTAAAAAACGCTTAAAAGTATTGGCTAAAGTTGTAAACTTAAAAGGATTGACTATTTTTGAGAATGAGTATGATTTTTCTATAGTCGATTTAACACATTTAAGTATAATCTGCAGCAAACTGTATCAGAAATATCCAAAGATTCATTCGATTTCCATCGCGCTGCCGGGAAGAGTGCATCAAGATACTGTTACTTCAAGCTGGTATGATCAGATGAACGGCTGGAATTTCAAAAAGGAAATCAATAACTATTTGTCTTTGCCAATATTTGTTCAAAATGACGCCAACCTGGCAACTATTGGTTTTTTCATTAGAAAAAAAATTGATAGGAGCAACATCATTGTTGGCATTTATTTTCCTGAAGGAGAGGTACCAGGAATTAGTATTTTTTACAACAATCATTTATTTCTTGGGAATCAAGGGCTGGCAGGGGAAGTGAAGTATCTACCAGCACTAATTGATGAATCAGCTGCACTCTATTGGGATAAGCTGATAGAGTTAGTAGCAGTTTATAACGGTATTATTGCCCCGCATCACATAGTTGTTTTTAACGCTGAATCGTTTGTTACAGAAGAGGAGGTACTAACGGCTTTATCAAAAAATTCAGTTATTTTGAAACAGCCAAATAAGCCGAAAATTCAGCTCAGTAATCATCTTACAGAAGACATCTTCAGCGGCTTACACTGGCTTTCGTTACAGAATTCGATTTATTTTAGTAGTCTTATGAAAGAGTAAGATAGATATTATTTTAAGGAGGATGACACATGATTAAATTAGTTATTACAGATATGGATGGCACATTTTTGAATCGTCAAGGTGATTTTAATCGGCCGCTTTTTAAAGAGGTCAAGGAATTGATGAATCAGACAAATGTTGTATTTGCACCATGTACAGGTAAGCAATGTGAACGGATTGAAGAGCTTTTTGGTGTAGAAGAAGCCAAGGATTTTTGGATTTTAGGTGACAGTGCGACTCGTATTAAGCATGAAGGTGAGTATGTGTACCAATCTCTTATAAAAAATGAACTGGGTCAAAAAATTATCCAGCGTCTGGAAGAAATTAGCAGAGAACATATTATCATTGCCTGCACACCAAAAGCTGCTTATGTTCGAACAGATTTAGATGAAGCAGGGTTAAAAATGGTTAAAGGTTCTTATGCAAAGGTTATTCAAATAGATGATCTAACAGCAATCACAGATGATTTTGTGAAAATAACGATTTATGATGAAAAGCTGCGTTGTTTTAAAACTAGAGAAGAGCTAAGTCAATTCTTTGATCAAGCGTATATCGTAGCTTCCGAAGCTGCTTGGATAGATATTTCAAATATCGGCGTTCATAAAGGAACAACCGTTGCCAAGCTGCAGGAGCTGTTGAATGTTACACCAGAAGAAACTATGGTTTTCGGAGATGGCTTGAACGATGTGGAACTAATGGAGCGGGGCGCATTCAGCTTTGCCATGCGTGATGGATTTGAAGAGACAAAAGAAGCAGCAAATTATATCATCAGAACCAATGAAGAAGACAGTGTCATGCAGACAATTTTGCAAATTTTGAACTTACAAAAATAATTTAACTATACAATTTTTGCTTTACGAGGAGAGTCATTTTTCCTAAAAGACCTTTAAAATTATGCTGCTTTATCCACTGCATTGATACATTTAAAACCGGAGGAAAAACATAACAATTGGAACAGGAGCGGGAAATTTCTGCTTTTGTTTCATTTTTTTATTTGAGGCAGAAGAGTTTTCCAAAATACCTTATGAAATTGTTATGTGATTAACAGCCTCAGCCCAAAAGAGTATACGCTCTAAATTATCTAGTGTAACAAGTAGCATTTAATATATTTTCTTCATTTAGGTAAAATACGTATTTATTGTTACTAGATAAAATGGTAAGCTGTTTTTAAAGAAAAATATAAGATAAGCACGATTAATGGCTATACATCTGAACAATGAACCGAGGGAAATAGACAATGGAAATCATTAAGATGTCTCAAAATTTATCAGAACTGCCGGAGATTCATTCATATGATGCACTTGAAGTCACTGCTTTTAATATCTATAATAATCATTTTTCCAGTATTCCTGAAGCAATCTTTGCTATGAAGAATTTAACGAATCTAAATATTTCGGTCAATACAATCACTAAGCTGCCAAAAGAAATCGGAGAATTATCTCAATTAAAAATAATTGACTTTGGGCATAACAAAATGAAAGAGCTGCCACGAGATTTTTTTAAGCTTTCAAATCTAGAAGACTATGTATATTTACATGATAACCTGTTCGAAGCAGTACCCGATTGCTTTGACCAGCTGCCTAAAATTAAATATCTAAATTTAAGCGGCAATCAACTGAAACAGCTGCCTAAAAGTGTCGGCGTACTGTCTGACTTACAGGAGCTGCGGCTGATGGATAATCATTTAGACCAGCTGCCGGAGACATTGAAAGCTCTCACGAATTTACGAGAGCTTTATTTGAAAAATAATCAGCTGACTAGCTTTGTATTCCCTGAAACGCTCTGGGGTAAGCTTCGGGTATTGGATTTAGAAAAGAATAATCTAGTCCAACTGGGGCTGGATTTCAGCCAGTTATCCGGACTTCAACGTCTTAATCTCCGCAGCAATCAACTAGCCAAACTTCCTGCTGAACTTGGAAAAGCACAACAGCTAATCGAACTTGACTTACGTAGTAATCATCTAACCGAGCTACCTGAGGAAATCTTACAGCTCAAGCAGCTGCGTCGATTAGACTTGAGATGGAATCATGAACTAAAACGCCCGAGTTGGCTAAAAGAGCTGGCAGCGCAGGATTGTGTTATTTACTATTAGTGTGATGAATGAACGGTATACTTTTACATCAGATTTCGGGGAAGATGAGTCCATAAGTATATAACCCAATCTTCTAACCTCCCTGTTCCAGTACTTGGGAGTAAATTTAAACAAAGGCGAAGGAGTAAAAATGAAAGACACTTTTGAAATCAACTATCAGTTATCCATTGATGATTACTTAGCTCATCAGGAAAACATCTTTCTAAGTAATAAAAATCCTAGTGTGAGGGATTCCGTCCAACGTTGGATTCGTCTTTCCTTTATTTTGATTGTCTTAGTGTATCCAGCAATTGTTTGGCTGCTTACACATTCAGTCGTTTTAACACTGGTTATGTTAATAGCTGCAGCTGTATTGTTTTTCTTTCTACAAAAGAATGCTGCAAAGTCCTATTGGTATTGTTACAAGGGGAAAGCACGGAAAGATTTGCTGCAAACCTATTTCAATAATAATGAAGCTCAGAAAATTCCGATGACTGCTTATTTTCAAGAAGATACATTAACAATCATCAGTGAAACAGCTAGTAAAAAGATTAATAGAAAGGATATCGATAATCTGAAAATATCTCCAGTAAGTATTTTTTTCTATACAACAAAACACGAAGCTTCCTATATTCTTTTAGAAGGAATTGAAAATAAAGAACAAGTGCTTAACTGGTTTAGAGAAAAAGAAGTCTAAGCAAATTTTGTCAGTTGTTTACAAGTCTTCTTTATGAGTACAGGAACTGCAAGTCTTTATGCGTCATTCACCAAACATCTGGAATAATCTGATAAATCGGAGGAAGTCGTAAAATGAAGCATTTTAGAAGAAATAAAAGAGAAAAACTTCTTGAAAATCCTTGGTATGCAGTTTATCGAGATGATATTCATACAGAGACTGGACATCATTTTCCAGAATATTATGTTATCGATGTGCACCAGCCAGTGGCTGCTGCTGTAATTGTCAATAAGAAAAATGAGCTTCTATTCGTAGAGCCTTTCCGCTATCCTATTGATCGAATTAGCTTAGAAATTCCTGCAGGCTCCGCTGATTCAGGTGAAAGCCTACAGGAAGCAGCTGTTCGTGAATGTTTGGAAGAAACAGGGTACGAAGTACAGATTGAAGGAACAGGGTATGATTATTTCCCCTCTAATGGTATTTCCAACCAACGTTTTGTTATTTTTTTTGGAAGGGTTATAGATGAAGCTCCGCAAAAAGCCTATGATCAGGCAGAAATAGCTGCAGTACGCTGGCTATCAATAGAGACAGTTAAAGAAAAAATTGCTAACAACGAAATCAAGGATGGGTTAACATTAACTGCCTTGCTCCTTTTTTTATCTATGTAATTCTTTAAAAGACTTTGTGTATAAAGCGGCAGCCATGTTTTTCTGATCCAATCAGAGCGGGGACAATGATTTCAAATTCGTCTATAAATTATTTATCTAATGATTCTATTTATTAGGAGATGTTCATGTGAAACTAATTCCGTATTAGCAAAACCGTTCAATCGATAAACAGTTAAATGACTATCATTTACCTAAAGACCAGATTTTGTTCTCAGGCTTGCCAAGAACAGCAATAGACGCTGCCAAGGGAGATGTCAACCGTTTTCCCGTAATTCTAATCGACAAGGAAAAAGCTACAACTTTTTTTATTCTTTAAAAAGGGGAGAAAGCAGCAGCATATTCTGATAATCCTCAGGCCATGCTGTTGCGCAGTTTTTCAACAGACTGGCAATATCAGGGACAAGGCTATGCCAAAAAGGCGCTTCTGTTATTGGATAAGTATATCAAAGTCCATTTTCCCAAGATTGACGAGATTGTCTTAGCTGTGAATAGTGTGAACTTAGCAGCAATTTGCTTATATTCTGCATGCGGCTATAAAGAGACTAAAAAGAGAATCCAGACAGAGTATGGTCAACTCTGGATTCTATCCAAATCAGTCGCTTAATACATCTGGTTTACTTAAAAATAACAACAATCATCTAAAAAAGGAGTTGGAGAGGATGAACAAACCGAAACGGTTAAAAAAAGGAGACAAAATAGCCATTGTTAGTCTGTCTAGCGGGCTATTGGGTGAAGAAAGCACCAGTCATAACGTAAGTATAGGAAAAGAACGGTTGGAAAGCTTAGGGCTTATACCTGTTTTTATGCCTAATGCTTTGAAAGGAATTGATTATCTTAAAAATCATCCGGAAGCTAGAGCTGAAGACTTAAAAGCAGCTTTTTTAGATCCAGCAATTAAAGGAATTATTTGTGCGATTGGCGGTGACGACACGTACCGGTTGCTTCCATTTTTAATGGAGGATGAAGCGTTTATCCAAACTGTCAAAGATCAGCCTAAAATCTTTACAGGTTTCTCTGATACAACCATTAATCATTTAATGTTTTATCAATTGGGATTGACTACTTATTATGGTCTAGCCTTTATAACTGATTTAGCAGATATTGCCGTTGATATGCTGCCCTATACCAAAAAATATTTTCTAAATTTTTTGGATTCCCAGTCTGAGATACAGGAGATTAGTTCCAGCGATATCTGGTATGAGGAACGAACGGATTTCTCCCGGGAAGCAATCGGTCAGGATCGTGTTGCCCACACTGAAACAAAAGGCTTTGAACTGCTTCAAGGCAGCTCAGTTTTTGAAGGCCCGCTGCTAGGAGGCTGTATAGAGAGCCTTTCCGATATTCTAACAGCAAACCGCTATCCTGACGAACAGAAAATCTGTGAGCACTATCGACTATTTCCAACTTTAGAAAAATGGCGGGGAAGTATTTTGTTTATTGAAACAAGTGAGGAACAGCCAACTCCTAAGGTTTTCAGAGAAATTCTTCAGCTATTAAAAGAAAAAAGAATCTTCGAAGTGGTTAACGGTATAATCGTGGGTAAACCTCAGGATGAAAAATATTATGAGGAGTATAAAGAGGAATTACTTCAAGTGATTGATAATAAAAACCTCCCGATACTCTATAATATTAACTTTGGTCACGCTACCCCACGATGCGTTCTGCCCTACGGCGTTGTTTGTGAAGTGAATGCCGATGAAAGCATTTTACGTTTTAAGGAATCAATGTTCTCTGGCTAACAGTTATAGCTACTATGTGTTTTACATAGTTAAACCAGTTTTCAGAATTTGACTGAAGGCTGGTTTCTTTTTTGCTTGACTCTCTTCCTACATCAGAGTATAGACTTAACTCATCAAATTAAAGGAAGGGATGAAGTAGGATGAAAGTTGTTTTGGAGGAGTTTGTGCCCCAAGGAGGGCATCATTGTATTACTAATGCAGTTAAGCAGGTTTTTGCTTATTACGGACATCCAATGACAGAAGCGATGATTTTTGGGTTAGGAGAAGGACTGGATTTTACCTATGTAAATTTAGCTCACGCACCATTAGTTTCTGGACGTTCAAAAACGATTGATTTTGAGAAAATTTTAGCAAAGAACCTGGGAATCGACGTACAAATCAAGAAAAGCAGGATTGCTGAGAAAGCTGAAGCCGCTGCAAAAAAAGAGTTATCCTCAGGGCACCCATTACTGATTTATGTGGATATGGCTTATCTTAACTATCTACAAATGGAGGATGCAGGTCATTTCGGCGGGCATAGCATTGTACTTTTCGGATACGATGATGAAAATGAACTTTTTTATGTCAGCGACCGAGATCAAACCAGCCAGCCGATTCATACCCCGAAAGGATTAATGGGTAGTGATTATCACTTAGTTGGTTTTGAGGAAATAAAGTGTGCCAGAAGCAGCAGGCATCGGCCATTTCCGGCCAATAATCAGGCAGTAAGCTTTGACTTAAGTAATTTCAAAGGAGTAACTGAACACATGCTGATTCAGGCAATTAGCAACACTTGCGAGAGGATGCTCTTTCCAGAAGCAAAATTAAAAGGAATATCCGGGATTGAAAAATTTTCTAGAGAAATCAAACGTTGGAGCAAATTTGATTCGCAAAAACTTCAATTAGCTGCGGTCACTAATTATTTCCAAATTAATCACCGGGGAGGGACAGGCGGGGGGGTTTTCAGAAAGCTTTTCGGCACATTTCTAATTGAAAGCAGCAACTTGCTGAGGCAGCCGATTTTAGCAGAAATAGGAAATGCTTTTGTTGAACTGGCGCAGCAATGGGACAGGTTGGCTGATAGTTTATGGGTACTTTCTGAAAATGGCAATGTTTCAGCGCTTCTCGAACTTAGTGAAGTGATTTACAGTCTGTATCAAAAAGAGCTTATGTTGTTAAACAGACTAAAAAAAGAAATTGAACTGTTCAACAAAAATATGTAAAATAACAAAAACCTTTAATTATTAGTCTAGACTGAGTAATTTGAAGGTTTTTGTTGTATATGCAACAAAAATATTGTATTATCAAGATAACGAAATAAAAGAAAGCAGGCTGACTATGATTGATGTATTGAGAGATATCGGTTTGATTTATCGATCACTGGATGCAATAGCCAATGTAGAATTTAGAGAGTTTAACTTAACCAGAGGGCAGTATCTTTATCTAGTTAGAATTGTTGAAAATCCTGGTATTATTCAGGACAGGCTGGCTGATTTGATTAAAGTAGACCGGACGACTGTTGCCAGAGCGGTATCAAAGTTAGAGGCTAATGCGCTGATTGAAAAGCAGCTTGATGAAAAAAACAAGAAGATAAAGAAGCTGTTTCCGACTGTAAAGGGAGAGAAAATTGCTGCAATCATTATCAAAGAAAATCAATACTCGAACCAAATTGCACTAGACGGACTAAGTGCTGCAGAGAGAATACAGTTATCCCAGCTTTTAGAAAAAGTGAAGAAAAATGTGGCAAACGATTGGGAACAATTAAAACAAGGACAAAAACGAAACTATTTATAAAGGAGCTAAAAAATGAACCAGCTAAGAAAATGTACTTCAGAGGATTTAGAATTACTGCAGAAAATCAGTATCGAAACCTATTCGGATACCTTTGGAGCTTACAATACAGGGGAAAATATGGCAGTTTACTTAAAGGAAGCTTATAACCGTGAAAAGCTTGCAAAAGAACTGGTGAATCCTTTGTCTCAGTTCTATTTTATTTATGAGGATACGCAGTTAGCAGGCTATATGAAACTGAACAGCGGTGATGCTCAAACGGAGCCAATTGACAAAAATGCTCTAGAAGTGGAACGGATCTATATTCGAGCTGCTTTTAAACGAAAAGGGCTCGGCAAGAAACTGATTGAAACGGCTGTTAAAACAGCAAACGCTCAAAAGAAAACCAGCATTTGGCTAGGTGTTTGGGAGAAAAACGATGCTGCTAAAGTCTTCTATGAAAAAATGGGGTTTCTGGAATACGGCTCCCACGACTTTTATATGGGAGATGACAAGCAGACAGATTTGATTCTGCTTAAACAGTTAGCATCGTAAAAATTTAACGGAAGGGAGCCGTTATGGGTACATGGGTAATCAGAAATATTTCAGCAGCTCCTGAATTAATCAATGACGCAGCTGATTGGTTCCATGAGAAATGGGGGATTCCTGCTGCTATCTATAGGGAAAGTATGCAAGCCAGTCTAATAGAGGAAAGGGCTGTCCCTCAATGGTATGTTGTGGTGGCTAACAAGAAAATCATTGCCGGCTTAGGTGTGATAGAGAATGATTTTCATGAGCGAAAAGATTTAACTCCTAATATTTGTGCAGTCTTCGTAGAGAAAGACTATCGGGGATTGAGTATTGCTGGAGAATTACTTGACTTTACTTGTAAGGATATGAAGAAAAAAGGGATTGATTTTCTTTATCTTATTACAGACCATACTACTTTTTATGAAAAATATCATTGGGAATTTCTATGTCTAGTGAAAGAGCAGGGCGGGGCTGGACTAACAAGGATGTATTATCATAAAGAATAAACTGGTTCTGGTTTTCCGCCTAATAAAAACAGCTTAGAGAGGACAACGAGAACAGTGCCTTTCTAAGTCGTTTTTTTCTACTACATGTGTTTTCTGAATGATGGATACCTTTTGTTTACTCTATTTTCTAAACTACTAGCCGTTTAATTTTAAATATCTAATTTTCTACTTGCCATCCATTTAATCATGGCAGGATCTGCATGAGAGAAGAATTGGCTTTCACCCGCATCCAGTGCAGCAATTGCTTGCTTATCTTCATCTGTTAATGAAAAGTCAAAGACATCAAGATTCTCTGCCATCCGTTCTGGTTTTACAGATTTTGCCAATACCACAATATCCTGTTCTATCAGCCAGCGGATAATTACCTGAGCAACAGATTTATGATACTTTTGACCGATTCCAACAAGCACTTCATTCTTGAAGATATCATTTTTTCCTTCTGCAAAGGGAGCCCACGCTTCTGGAAGAATATTTTCTTCTCTCAATGCTTGAATATTTCTAGTCTGTTGATGAAAAGGATTGATTTCAAGCTGATTAATCTGAGGAGTAACCTCATTAAATTCGGCCAAGTCAACTGCCCGGTCTACTGCAAAATTAGAGATGCCGATTGAGCGCACCTTGTTTTCTGCCAGAAGCTCTTCCATAGCACGCCACGCACCATAAACATCGTTATACGGCTGGTGAAGCAGTAATAAATCAATGTATTCAAGTTTTAAGCGGTCAAGGGACTGTTGGAAAGAGGTTTTAACTCCTTCATACGATACATTTTCTACCCAAATTTTTGTTGTGACAAACAATTCTTCTCTAGGAATACCAGATTTAGCTAGTCCGCGACCAACTGCTTCTTCATTCATATATGATTGAGCAGTATCAATATGACGATAACCTGCCTGTAGCGCTGCTAAGACAGCTGCTTCTGCCTCCTGAAAATCAGTAATTTGATAGGTTCCAAAACCAAGAACAGGGATTTCTACACCGTTATTCATCTTTATTGCTTTCATTATTCTTCCTCCATGTCTGTTTTCTTTTTGAAATGCTTCATCTTCCATAATTCCTCGATTTCATCATCTGATAAATTTCCAGTTCGAAACTTGGCAATATGGTCGTCGTAGGTTTCAATTTTATATTGAAGCAGTTCTCTGACTTTCGTCATTTCTGTAATTTTCTCATCCAGCTCATTGAGCTGTTCTTTGAGAATATCTTTTTGTGCCAGCCGTTCATCTCCCTCTAGTTGAGAAAGAGACGCAAATTCTATCAAAGATTCTATTGACAATCCCGCATTGCGCAGACTTTTTGCTAGAAATATCCAGTTTAAATCACGTTTGGTAAAGACTCGATAGCCATTTTTATCTCTTTTTACGGGTGGTATGACTCCTACACGTTCATAATAGCGAATAGCCTCAACTGTTAAATCAAACATCTCTGCCGCTTGTTTAATGTTCATTTCCTTTGTCCCTCCTAAAATTTCAGCTGCCTTGTACAGAATAGAACTGACCATTATTTCTATTTAATTAGAAGCTGTTATAAAAAGCCGGTCGTTTTATAATCCGGAAAAATCATGATTGATTATTTCCAACAGCTCGAAGGTATCATTTTCAAAAGCAAACTTCAAAATACAACAGTTGCCAATCCGTCCTTGTTGGTCAACTTGGCTGGTATGCTGCCAGTTTCTCATAAACTGACGACAGGATGCACCATGAGAAACAGCTAAAATAGTCTTACCGGTCTCTTCCTGCATAACTTTTAATAAGGTATCAGATACTCTTTTTTTAAATTGTTGTTCTTCTTCTCCGCCATATGCAGTAAAGAAATTGCCATAGGGGAGAGGCGGGTTTAAATATTCATGCTCCGCTTCCATTGCGCCAAAATTCCATTCCTTCAATCCTTTCAACCGCGTATATTGTTGATGAGTGATAAGCTCTAATGTATCACAAGCCCGTTCAGAAGTTGATGCATAAGCTCCGTCGAACGTGATATTTCTCTCAGAAAAATAACTGCCAGCAATTACTGCCTGCTGTTTGCCTTTTTCCGTCAAAGGAGAGTCGCACCAGCCCTGTATCTTTTTCTGTTGATTAAACAAGGTCTCTCCGTGGCGCATCAAATATAGATGTTTGGTCATTAGTTTCACCCTTTCACTATTTTTCCTTATCCACTACTAAATTTTTATAACTCTATCATAAACCCTGAAGTCCACTTCAAGGCAAGAAAAACATTAATTTTTTTGATTATTATAGTTTTTAATGAAAGTGTCAAAGAAGAGAAACTTCTTTATAATAAAATTCATTAGACGCTTTCTAACATAAAATCTTGATGGTAGACTAAAATAACAGAGAGAAAAGATGTAGAGATAGTTCGATAGCAAATTACAGTAAAAAGCATGGGGAGGAAATAGCTAATGAGTAAAAATATTTTAGTATTGGGCGGAACCCGTTTTTTTGGAAAACATTTGGTACAACAGCTGCTATCCAGTGGAGAAAATGTCACCTTAGCCACCAGGGGCGTTACTAAGGATTCTTTTGGCAATCAGGTTAAACGAATTGTGTTTGACCGGACAAGCAAGGAAAGTATTCAAAAAACATTGAGCGACTCAGCATTTGATGTTGTTTATGATAATATTGCGTATACTTCTGTTGATGTAGATAATCTATTGTCATCCATTCATTGTCATAGATATATTGTTACTTCATCGACAGCTGTTTATCCAGTACTCCATCTGAATACAGTGGAAGAAGACTTTGATAGTTCAGATCAGCCTTATAGATTAGTTAACAGAGACGAAACTGATTATGCAGAAGGTAAACGTTCCCTAGAGCGTATTCTCACGCAGAAATATGCTTCCGTTGATGCAGTGATTGTCCGTTTTCCTTACGTCGTCGGATTAGATGACTATACAAAACGACTGCGGTTTTATATTCAACATACCCTTAATCAGCAACCTGTACACTGTGATAACTTTGAGAACCAAATGAGCTTCGTCAGCTCAGAAGAAGCTGGAGCATTTTTAGCTTTTTTAAGTACTTGTTCATTTACAGGTGCAATAAATGGTGCCTCTAAAGGAACAGTTTCGGTAAAAAATGTTTCTGACTATATTAGCACTCAGACAGGCAAAGGCATTTTATTAAATCCCTTTGCAACTGCCGCTCCTTACAATGGCACACCTGAATATAGTATAAATACAGAAAAAGCTCATACTCTTGGTTTTGACTTTTCTGATATTCATCATTGGCTGTTTCAGCTAATTGATGCTGAAATAAAGCCGCATTAAAAAGAAGAGATTGTGAATAAATACATCTTGTTTATTGCAGCACGAAAAGTCCATACCGTTCAAATTCTTTTTTTGATTAAGGTATAGACTTTTTTAATTGTTGCTGAGATAATAAATTTATGTGAATCCTTAGAAGGTACAAGGTAGAAATCTATTTTCTGTTCAACCTTTTACTGGGTTTACCTATTAAATTGTTAGGAGTGTTGAATGTGGAGAAAAATTCATTGAGGGTTGAGATTTTCGTTTAGCCATACGAAAATTCAGGATCCTATAAAAAGTACAGTATTTGGCTAAAACCAAGAAGAAAGAAGCAGGTGAAGTTATGATGACAATCAAACGATTGAACAAATCCATAATAGAAAAGCCAAAACAACTTACTAGGAGGAATTTTTTTGACGCAAACCATTTATGTAAAGGAAAAATTAGACACAAATGAACAAACAGCTATTGAGGCACTAAGAGTATCCCTGGAGAAAAAAGGAATCGCACATAAGCTGGACTTAGATTATCTAGCAGAAAACAAGCATACAAAACATTTACTGTTTTGGACTGATAAGCAGTTGACAGCCTATGGTGTTTTGACTTCATATGATCCTGAAGAGCTGGAAGTCACGATTATGCTGGAAAAATCACAACCAGTATTTGAACAAATTATTGACTCTCTTTATTCATATATAGAGGATAAACCGATGAATCAATTTGTGGTTATTCTTGACCACAAGCATCAAATTATGCAGGACTACCTTGCGGCAGCAGACTGCACCTATGATTTCTCCGAATTCTATATGACCCTATCCTTTGAAAAATTCAATCAGGTTGATGTTACAAGAGTCCCTCTTGTAAGCGGAGAAACAGCTGACGCAAAAGAACTAGGACGTTTTTTAAACGATGGAGAAGACTTTGAACTAGCTCGTGAAGATTTAGAGCGATTTCTACTCTATAAAAAAGACGATACAATTCTTTCAAGCTTACGGATTGATGAATCAGATAACGTTTTTGGGATTTACGGCTTCGTCGTAAAAGAACAGTTACGGGGGCAAGGGATTGGCCGAAAAGTTTTAACGACTGCACTTCAAGATATCATGAATAATGAACCAAAAAAGGTTTATCTGGAAGTTGAAACAGAGAATGCTAATGCTGTCCATTTGTATCAGGCACTGGGCTTTGAAGAGCAGATACAGTTTGATTACTACACATTTTCAAAAAGTAAATAGTCGAAGCATTCTTAAGTAACAATCAAATCAGCTGCAGACTTAACAAGTATAAAAACTAAAACAGCTAGAAGAGGCTGAATCAAAAAAGTTCAGCTTCAAGAAATAAGCCGGAAGTCACGAAAATTGTTTCACGATTTTTGATGACTTCCGGCTTATTGTCGAAAAAAATATTTTTATCTTGCCTGCTATTTAGAATTAGAGTAAAAAAGTTCCGACCGGCTTTTTTTATACGCTATTTCTATTAGCAGCTTTGAAAAAAACATAGTGGGGGATTGTATGAAAATTGTAATATCTGGTAGTGTTTCTCAGCAGAAAGACTATGCTTTCTGGATAAAAAAATTTAAACAACATAACTATACAGTGCTGGACTATCCAAAACCATGTGAAGATTTGCAGCAAGAATATCCGGAATTATTTAAACATTTTTTTCAAAGCATTGAAGCAACTGATGTTTTATTTTTGCTGAATAAGAAAAAGAATGGAGTAGAGGGCTATATTGGCGCTGCTGGTTTTTCTGAGTTAGCTTATGCTGTAGCTCAAAAATTGCTCCATAATAAAACAATCCGTATTATTTTATTTCAAAAACCGGCAAAAGATGTCCACTGTTTCAGCGAGATTGAGTTATGGCTGAGTAACCAATGGATTGAACTTTACTCAGAGACTCAGATACTAGTAGATGAGTAGCTGCATACTATAAAATAAAAAAACTATGTGACTATTAGAAAGAAGTGGTGATTGTGAATAGAATCAAACTTATCTTTCCAGAAATGGCGTTTCAGCAGCAATTAGAAGACTTCAGAGCAGCTTTTATCAAGTCCAATGATACAATGAATGGTTCAAATGGTCTTAGGAATGCTGAAACGATTGAAGAATGGATTGAGACATTAGTACAGCTGAAAGAGGGAGCCCACGATACATTAGTGCCCTCAGATACTTTTTTGGCTGTTCGAAAGCAAGATAACCAGCTGATTGGCATGATTGATGTTCGTCATTACCTTAACGACTATTTAAAAAAATATGGTGGTCATATTGGCTACTGCATTTTTCCGGAAGAACGAAAAAAGGGCTATGGAAAAGAAATGCTGGCGTTAATCCTGGACTACTGTAGAACTAAAAGCTATGAAGAGCTGCTGATTATTTGTGAAGAAAGCAATCTCGGATCAATTGCAGTCATTAAAGCAAATGGAGGGAAGCTGAAGGAGAAATATACTGATCCGGATGATGGCTCTGAGAATCTACGTTTTTTTATCTCGCTGAAATGAAAAGTCCAGCAGAAACTAATTCATTATTATCCACGTAACGGTAGATAGACTAAAAAGCTTAAGCTGTGAACTAACTAATAATCATAGCTTAAGCTTTTTTTATTGACAAACAGTCTATTTTTAGTTAGTATACTAACTAAAAATAGAGAGAGGAACAGTAAAGATGAATACTGGCTATTTATTAATGAACGTCTCTAAGCAGCTTCGCTATGAATTGAATTTGTCGCTTGCTTCTATTGGTATCACTGTCCAACAGTGGGCAGTCATTCAGCAAGTTGGTCAGCTTTCCTCCAACAATAATTCAGCTACTGCGGTTAAATTAACTAAAAATCTGGATATGGATAAGCCGACAATTTCAGGAATTATTAACCGGCTAATCAAAAAAGGTATTATTCTTAGACAAGCCAATCCATCCGACAGTAGATCCTATTTATTGCTATTAACTAAAGATGGACGTGGGTATTTAGAAAAAGGAGAAGAAATAAGCAATCGACTGCTAACTGACTATCTGAGCAAGTTGTCTTTAGTAGAGCAGGATCAGCTAAATAAGATTCTCACAAAGCTTAATAAGGCGGACACTATATCCTCAGAAAAAGGAGTACAATGATGGAACATATATTAGTAGTAGGCGGCACAGGCAACATAGGATTTCCGCTAGTAGAGACATTGTCCATGCATGAAAATATTGCTGTAACAGCAGGTGTTCACAATGTTGAAAAAGCAAAAAAAATGCTAGGGGTCTTTGAAAATATAACGATTTGTCCCTTTGACTTTTTAGATTCAGCTACTTTTCCAAAAGCATTCGAGCAGGTAAGTAAGGTATTTTTTGTCCGCCCGCCTCAACTATCAAAGCCCAAGGAAGACATGCTGCCGTTTCTTCAGTTTGCCAAGCAGCAAAACATCAGCCAAATTGTTTTTGTATCATTAATAGGAGTTGAAAAAAATCCAGTCACACCTCATCATAAAATCGAAAAAATGATTCGTGAACTAGAGCTGCCATTTACTTTTATTCGACCAAGCTTTTTCATGCAGAATTTGAACACGACTCATAGAGAAGATATTCAAAAGCATCACGATTTGTTTATCCCAGCAGGACATGCTAAAACAAGTTTCATTGATACTCGAGATATAGGTGAAATTGCTGCTATTAGTCTAATGGATCATAGCTATATAAATCAGACATTAGATATTACCGGTCCGGAAGCATTGACCTATGATGAGATTTCTCAGAAAATGACTCGCATTCTGGAGATGCCTATCACGTATAGTAAACCCGGGCTTTTAAAGTTTCGACGCACAATGCTCAAACGGGGCATTCCTAAAGATTATGCAAATGTGATGGTGATGCTTTATCTCATTACACAGCTTGGAAATGCTAAAGCTGTAACAACGACAGCAGAGAAAGTCTTGAACAAACCTCCAAGGACAATAGAGAGATACATTCAAGACTACAAGAAATATTTTATTCGATAGGTTATCAACAAATTATCTAGTATTCCATTTTTTGAAGTTTAAGATACAGCTGCAGAAGGATAATCAATGTCAACGCAGTCAATAAAGAGGAGATGTAAGGAAGCTCATTGATTGGTGAATTCCAAATAAAATGCAAAATTATTGGAAAGAAAAAATAGAAGTAGCTAGAACGGCTGCGCAATTGCTTAGAAAGAACGCCGGCCGCTCCCAAAGTAAAAAGTCCGGTATAAGACCAATGGGAACTGATAGAGCCTGTGATTCGATTCACTGCCTCTGGAATAACCTGAGAAAAATCAGCTGCAGCTTTTTCAGTGATGTAGGAAACATCCTCCATAATCTGAAATCCTAGACCAACAGCAATTCCAATGAGCAACGCGCTTTTAATATCTTTCTTGCCTACCAATAACCATAACATAACTGCACAAAGACCTTTTATTCCTTCTTCAATGATTGGAGCAGTCAATGCGTCTAGCCAGGAGCTAAGTGTTTCAGTTGAGCTGAATAGCTGATTTAATCCATTTCCCAAAAACTCATTACCATACGCAGCTGGCTGTCCGGTAACAAAAGCACCTATCAACAGGCAAATCAGAAAATAGAAAACTGACAGATTCCACCTGACTGAAAGAAATAGTGCAGAGACAGTAATCGGGATGACGTAGGATAACAATAAACAAAATGACAAGAATAACACTAAATATTGATTATTTGATATACTTAATTCCGAAATACCTGTAAGCTCATAGTCTACTCCTTGAGCAAACAAAAAAAATAAAAGAAACCAGCTAATCCATGCTGCTTTTTGATATTTTTCCATGATTTATTCCTCCTAGCCAGTCTTGTTATCCCTAGTATAGCACGAGCGATTGCTTTCTATCTAAATGGACAATCTTAAATTGAAAATACATCAAAAGGAAGGAAAATCACTCTTTTTAAGGCATTTCTATGAGTTAAGAAAGGTTCAATATATTGAGCTAGCAGGGCATTGGAAAGCTGATATAAGTGAAAACTAAATTAAAACACTATAAATCAATTGCTGTATAATCAAAACCTGTTTCTTTTACAAATGTTAAAACAGCACAGGTATCTAAAAATATAGTTTTTGTATTCATATTTGGATGAAAGCTCATTCTTTTTTCAGAAAGAATAGCCTGATCAAAGAAGACTTGAATGTTTTTTTGTTTATTATTGAGTAAACCAAATATGGAAACCGAGCCGGGAGACAGCTGCATTTGCTCCATTAAGCTTTCTGAAGAAGCCATTTTAATACGAGTTTCTCCAACCATTTCTTTGAATTTATTCATATCTACACGCTTTGAATCATCCATAATCAGTAAATAATACGCGGTTTTTTTCTTATTTGTTAAAAACATGGATTTTGTTCGAACACCTGGAATCCCAACAATGTAGCTATCTGCTTCCTCTGTTGTAAAAACAGGCGGGTGTTCAACAATTTCAAAGGCAATATTCATATCCTTTAATACTGATGCAACTTTTCGATATTGATCCATAAGCTGGCGCCTCCTAATATAATCGATAATTAATTATATCAGAAATAGGCTTTCCGCCAACAACTGTTTCAAATAACAAAAAAAGCTATTTCTATACTTGATTATAAATCAAAATAGAGTGCTCCACTTAATATCTTTTCGCGAGTTTTTTTGTCGTCTATTGCAATAAGATTGTCGTTATTTGTCATTCTTTTTCAAATGTGTTTTCTTTATACTTTAGTCAATCAAGTTGGATTGGAGAGAAGAAGAATGAAAAGAAAAGTAGTATTGATTACTGGAGCCAGTAGTGGGATTGGCTATAAAACAGCTGAATTATTAGCTCAAAAAGGCTACAAAGTATATGGGGCAGCTAGAAGGATAGAAAAGATAGAGCCTTTACGTTCTTTAGGGGTGGAAGCAGTTTTTTTAGATATCACAAATGAAGAGTCAATGACTAATGCAATTTTCCAGATTATAAGTAAGGAAAACAGAATTGATATCTTAATCAATAATGCTGGATATGGTTCCTATGGTGCAATTGAAGATGTTTCTATTCAAGAAGCTAAAAATCAGTTTGAAGTAAATCTATTTGGTTTAGCTCGGCTTACTCAACTAGTGCTGCCGCACATGAGAAAACAGCACTTTGGCAGAATTATCAATGTTTCTTCAATGGGCGGTCGATTGACCACATACTTTGGTGCATGGTATCACGCTACAAAATATGCTCTTGAAGCTTTTAGTGATGCTTTAAGGCTAGAAGTGAAACCATTTGGTATTGATGTATCGATTATCGAACCTGGGGGAATTAAAACGGACTGGGGGATAATCGCAGCAAACAAGCTGAAGGAGTCTTCCCGAGGAGGAGTCTATGAAGAAGTTGCTTTTAAAGTTGCTGAAGGGATGAAAAAACAGTATTCTTCCAACTTATTTTCTGACCCAATGATTATCGCAAAAACTGTTGGCAAGGCGATAAGTAAGCGCAAGCCCAAAACACGATATCTGATAGGCTTTGGAGCTAAACCTTTGGTTTTTTTCAAAACAATTCTACCTGATCGATTATTTGATATAATTGTTAAAAATGTAAGTTAACGTTTTAAGAAAGGATTCCTGATTATGAAATTGATAATTTCCAAACAATTTCAAGAATTTATCCGCGGACTGGATTTACCTTTGGATGATTTATTGAAGCGTGCAAGTATTCCCAATTTACTTTGGAAAGAGCAGCTAGAGTTGTCTTCAACTGATTATTACAAGCTGCTCCAAGAATTTGATCGAATAGTAACAGATTCCCAGCTTTTGGCTTTTAGCCAAATCGAATCGATTCATACTTTTTTACCTCCTTTTTATGCAGCATTATCTTCTAAAAATGGGAGAGAAGCAATTCAGCGTTTTGCTGCGTATAAAAGACTAGTTGGTCCTGTTAAGGTAGAAATACAGCAATCTGTTCAACAACAAGTAATTCGTTTTTCTTATCTCGAGGAAAACAACGTATTGCCTAGGTTCGCATTACTAAATGAGCAGCTGCTGTTAATTAGCTTATTAAGGACTGGAACAAAAGATCCAACGATTATGCCAACTGAGATAAAAGGACCTTACAGGTATGGCGAATCACTCAATTTTATGACTGGTTCAAATGTTCGATTGAGTAAAAAAAATGAATTGTGTTTTTCTCAAAAAGATTTGGAAAAACCATTTTACACTCAAAATAACACTATGCTTGATTTTTTAGAACCTGAACTTAAGAGAAGGATGGAAGAGCTTTCGACAGTTGATTCCTTTTCAGATTACGTTCAAAAAGAGTTGTTCTCGGCAATACCCAGCGGACAGTTTACCTTGGAAAATATCAGCAATACTTTAGGGCTGAGTCCACGCAGCCTCCAAAGAAAATTAAAGGCTGAGCAAACCACATTCAATACCCAATTGAAAATAGCTCAAGAGCATTTAGCAACTCATTATTTGAAAAAAACTTCTTTGCCAACGATAGATATTGCTTATTTAGTAGGCTACACAGAAATCAGTTCCTTTGCTAGAGCTTTTAAAAATTGGACAGGAAAAACAATTGCTGAAGTAAAGAATAGCTCTGACAGTTAATTTGTGGAATTAGCTGTTTTAGAAGCTTCGAAAATCAATTAGAGAAAAAACTGGTTATCAAGTAGAATTTTGGAAAAGTTGTTAGGGATGATCTTTATAATCGTTGTATTCCACAACTCCTACATGTCAGAATAAAATGCAACACTCAGCATTTCTCTGTTGGGTGTTTTTGTTATTAAATGAGTGTTTCCATTCATTAGCTTTGCAACTCTTTATAAAAAGACATTTAAATAGAATTGATTTGAAAATGCTTTTTTGATACAATCTAATTAAACAACAGTTTAAATAGATTGCAAGGAGAAGTCTCATGAGTATTTCTGAAAGTTTTAAAGCCTTAGCAGTTCCAATTCGTCGTGAAATATTAGACTTATTAAAAGGGGGAAAACTGTCTGCTGGAGATATTGCAAGTCATTTCCATGTAACTCAACCAGCTATTTCATATCATTTGAATATTTTGAAAAAGGCAAATCTTGTTTACGAGAGCAAATATAAGAATTTTGTTTACTATGAGCTAAATACAACGGTTTTTGATAACTTGATAGTTTGGTTACAATCAATAAAAGGAGAAAAACAAAAATGAAAACTCGATTAATAATTTTACGCATAGTTTCTACGACACCGTTAATACTATTAGCCTTTTTACCCATTATGTCCGACTCATTTTTATGGCAGTACGGGAGTGACGGGGGACCTGCTCGCTATGGAAGCCGCTACGAGATTATTCTCTATGTGATTATCCCTGTAATCATTGGCTGGTTTTTCCACTACTGGCTCTCAAAATGTAAACTGTCAGAGAAAAATTCGAAATTCATTTCTGCCTTAGCAACTACAATTATTATTTCTTTTCAAGCATTGTTAACATGGGTGCTTATTAATGGAATAATTGAGAGTAATCTTACAACATACTCTAATAACAAATTGATCATCCAGTTACCCGTGTATTTTATTGGAGTATTACTTATCTTTTACGGAAACCAAATTCCAAGAGCTTCTTTTGGAAGTAACTTTGGTTTCAAAAACATATGGAGTCTTAGTAGCGAAAAGATTTGGATACATTCTCAAAAATGGGTTGGGGTACTTTTTATAATTTGTGGCACAGGTATCATATTTTTAGCTGTTGCTTTCGGGCAATCTAATATTGTTCTAGTGCTGCTATTCCCTATAACTGTGCTCGTTGCAGGAAGTTATGCACTGTCTTACAAGGCATATCGTATGTTTTGCATCAAGTAATTTAAAGTTTTCGAATCACTACAATTCTAATGGTTATACAACTATGAAACGGAGAATTATAAATTCCATTTGGAATACGGTAAAACATGAAAATAACGTTATTCAATGAAAAGCATTTCCAAACAAACAACTCCTACATGTCAGAATAAAATGCAACAAACTCCAATCTTCCGTAAGATGGTTTTGTTATAATAAAAGTAATACAATTTATAAAAGGAGTCGAAATTTTATGCTAAAAGTGGCTTGTTATAAACTAGCTGAAAAACCAGATCATTTGATTGACTTCTCAGTGATTATTGCCAAATCAAACAGCAAATATGTTTTTGTTAAACACAGACAACGTGACTCTTTAGAGATTCCTGGGGGACATAGGGAGAATAATGAATCTATTGAAGAGTGTGCCAGAAGAGAACTATATGAAGAGACTGGAGCAACTAATTACTCGATAAAACCGTTATTTATATACGGTGTGAAAAAGGGGGAACATAGCCTTGAAGACTATGGAATGGTCTTTTTTGCAGAGATTTTTGAAAGAAAAGCTCAATTAGAATACGAGATTGAGAAAATTTTTTTATTCAAGAAAAACCCATTAATTGGACTTATCCATTAATACAACCAATAATTTTTGACCACTTTCTCTCTGTATACAATTCCTAATTAATAAAAAAAAGAAGCTTCAAAATATGAATTTGAGTCAATAATATACACACTTAACATCTGAAGAATTGAAGCTTTCCTAGATGAAGGATTGACTTAAACTGAAATAGCACTTCGATTAGACCGACATCAATCAACAATATCGAGAGGGACTCGGAGAAACAGTGAAGAGAGAAAAGCAAACAGCCTGGCAGCATTGCGCTACCAGGCTTCAAGTGCCAGTAATTTAGCTAGAATAAGAAAAGGAAACTGCGGAACAACTACAAAAGTAATTGTATGTAATACGAAAACTATTTTAAATATAAAAAAAGAAATACTCTCCAGAACAGATTGCTCATGGTGTACGTAGCATCAATGTGTCTACAAATGCACTACATGAACAAGGTTCAAATGAACACCACAATGGACTACTAAGTGAATATTTCCTAAAACCAACAGATTTTAACAAAATATCAAAGGCAAGAATTGATGAATCAGTAAATGAAATCAACAACCGGACAAAAAAACCTTAAACTTGACAAGCACCTTCATTCCACAACTCCTACATGTCAGAATAAAATGCAACACTCAGCATACTCTTGTTGGGTGTTTTTGTTATATTTTATAGAATAATATATACAAGCATGAGATAATTAAAATTGGCAAAGGGAGGGAAACATTCATGATTTCATTTTCAAATTGGTTAGATAAACAAGACGTCTCTGTTCAATACACCTATGACAAATTACTATGTGGGATAATCGATCAGGAGAAACAGTCTCGAATACCTTTAGAAGGATATGGCAAATATTTACTAAGTAAACAAAATGAAAATGGACACTGGGGAACTTATTACTATCAACCAAAATGGACATCGACTCATTACACATTACTTCAGCTAAAGGAAATTGGTCTTCCATTCGATTACCCAGCATGTCAAGAAATGGTGGTAAAAATGTTTAAAGATTGTCAACTTCCTGAAGGTGGATTAAATCTAGCAAAATCCAATATTCCAAGTGATATTTGTGTAGACGGAATGATTCTAAATTACTCTAGCTATTTTCTGCCACAACTAAACAACCTAAAAAAATTAGTTCTTTCAATTTTATCCAAACAAAAAAAAGACGGAGGATTTACTTGGTACGATCAAAGTAATGGTGATCCCCACTCAACTATTTGTGTTTTAGAAGGCTTAATTTCTTTCCGAGAGAACACTGCTTCTTCAGATTTAATTAAAGAAACTGATAATGCGATTGACAAGATTCTCGACTTTTTTTTAAAAAACAGTTTATTTTTATCAGAGAATCAGTATCAAAAGTTTGCTTATCCCTTTAGATACTTTTACAGTATTTTTCGATTTCTTTTAGTCGCTACAAAACTTAAACTCCCAAAAAATAATTCATTAAATATGGCTCTTAAGTGGCTATCAGAAAAGGAACCCACACAATTTATAAAGTTAGAAAAAGAATATAAAGGGCAACATTTTCTCACTTTTTCAGCTATTGGTGAGGTCAATCCATTTTTAAGTGTTTACGGAGAATACATTCGAAATTTCTATATGTAGAAAATGTAGAAGTTCACAATTAGGAGTGAAAAATGTCATACAATCATCTTACAGCCGAAGAACGTGGAAAAATTGAAGCATATTTAGACGAAGGCTTATCACAAGCTGAAATAGCTCGACGTTTAGATCAGCATCGCTCAACAATTTCCCGAGAAATCCGGAGAAACAGTGAAGAGAGAAAAGCAAACAGCCTGGCAGCATTGCGCTACCAGGCTTCAAGTGCCGGTAATTTGGCCGGCATGAGAAAAAGAAACTGCGGAACCACTACTAAAGCAACAGTACATAATACAAAAACCATTTTGAAATACCTGAAGAAAAAATACTCTCCGGAGCAAATCGCTCATGGCGTGCGCAGTATCAATGTGTCTACAAATACCATCTATAACTGGATTTACTCCGGTTTGATCAAGTTTCCAATAAAGAAGCTGCGACTGAAAGGGAAGAGGTATCGGAGAAAATATAGCGGTAGATTACTGAAGAAAACCCCATCACCGCAATTCTACGAGAATCGTCTGGTCACTGACCGGCCTGAAGCAACTATTTTAAGAACTGATTTTGGTCACTGGGAAGCTGATACAGTGCTTTCTAAGCGTGGTGTAGAGACTTGTCTAGCTACATTCGTAGAACGCAAATCACGCCACTATGTGGCAATTAAAATGACTCGAAAAGACAGTACTTGTATGTTGGCTGCTATGGAACGTTTGGTTGAAATGTATCCAACTGGAGTGAAATCAATCACTTGTGATCGTGGAACTGAATTTGTGAACTTCAGTAATGTGAAACACATGGAGAATACCTATGGTATTAAAACGTATTATGCGCATCCATATGCGCCACACGAACGTGGGTCAAATGAATATCACAACGGACTGCTCAGAGAGTATTTTCCAAAGCCTACAGACTTCAACAAGGTATCTCAGATAAAGATCGATCAATCCACAAATGAAATCAATGATCGGCCGAGAAAGCTATTCAAATGGAAGTCAGCGAATCATAAATTCCATTTGGAATACGCTAAAACATGAAGAGGAACAAAATTGTATAATGAAAACTATTAAGAATTTTATTAAGATTTACTTAAGATGTTGCATTTAATCTTGACAAGCACCTTCATTCCACAACTTTGTATAATGTATATTATGTAAACTAGTAAATTAATGAAATACTGACACTATAGGCTTTATGTGTCACCTACGGTGTCAGCAATCAAAGTTAACCGAAGCTTTCTAGATAATCACGTTCATTAAATGCTTCACGTATCCTGTTTTTTTGATCTAGCTTGTCATTTTCAATAAAATCAAGTTTTCCCTGTTCATTTACTCTAAAGCTCTTTATCATTTGTTTGTGCTGTTTAGTCATTCTTTTTCGCCCGTCCTCAGCAATATTAGTTACGAACTGACTACCAAAACAATCCTCTAAAATTGCCATTGATACCGAGACTTGACTTTCAACCCAGCTTCTAGTGCGATAGACTGATTTTTCCAGCGGTTGCATTGTCAAACGTACGCCTTTAACTTCGCCTAAGAAGTTAGACCAAAAATCACACACTTTCCAGCGACTTTTATTTGAATCACTTTTATTTGGAATTAAGAACGCTAAGTATTCCGCCATAATCGATTTAGCTAGCTCACCTATTTCTAAGTTACCAGCAGCAACCATATTCATGACCACTTGCGCCCGTTCTTGTCTTAACTGGATTTCATAACGATTCCAGAAATCAATACTTTTGTCTAAATCAACACCCTGAGAATTTACGAGTTGTGCGAGTTTATCATAAAAACGAAATTCAACGTCACCTTTACCGATATACAAAGTTTGTCCTGAAATTTCAGATTTATGTTGCATATCTCCGTTTTCAATGTATCTCCATGAACGAGTGCCAGCACTGCTTCTGAAATGTTTTTGTCGCATTTTACGATGTAATGTGTTAATATTTAAACAATTCACATAATCGTCAATGGCTACGTCTAAACGTGTTATGTGATGAATTGTGAAAGCTGATTTGATTAGATTAAAGAAATCAATCCAAGTTAGACCTTTCCAATTATTCTCTAAAAACCGACAGCCCTGTCCTTTCACGTCCAAGTGTGTCAGGGCTTTTTTTGTGCCTTGCGGATTGTCATTTCTAATCATAACCGTTATAAAGTTCTCGAATTTATACATATATTCATATTCGTTAGAATCAGCAAGTTTTTTACATTCGAAATCGTCAACAGACAGGTGAAGCATATCGCATAAACCATTCGAAAAAATATTTCCCTTAAAAGTCACAGAAAACCAGTCAACGCAAGCCTCAAGAGGGTTCCTAGATGTAGAGTGTAGGGGGGTGTTACTAGACCCCCCACTTGCGAAAATTTCCTCGTAATTTTTCATTTTGTCCGCCCTTCCTATCTCCGTTTTAGTCGTCAAGCGCAACCGCTTTGACGAGGCAACAGCCCGACAAATTCGGAAGTCCCTTCCCAATTCGCCTGACCGTTGATTATTCATATAAATCGACAGCAATTATTTTCGTTTCTGCTCGTTTGTTTTTTCCTCGGTGAAAAAGGTCAACAGTCAAAACTAACTTTGCATTTTTCTTCAGTTCGGGCAGTTCGATTTTATGATTAAGAATGAAGCTCAATTTCATACTTGTTTTAGGTAGCCTAACGTGCAATATGCGGCCTTGTCTACCTTCCGAGTATCCACGTTCATTTCTCAACGCCTCATAGCTGTAAAGCCGTTCAAAATACACGAAATCATAAGGCGTAATCATGAATCTATCAACAACAAAACTTCATTATCGTCAATGAGTTTGCGTACTTTCACAGCTTCCTCAAAACGTTCCTCAATCGGCTGTTCCTGATGCCGAGATAAGTTGTCAATCACCGCATAGGAATCATACAACTCTCTCATATCGTCCGTTTGAATATAGTTATATTTTGACTTGACAGGTAGCTTCGAATCTTTATTCGCATTCGCTATATAATACTCATATTCGACAGGGTCATACCATTTCTGAAAGACCCAGCGCCCCAGCAATGTACGACATTGAACGACCTCAAAAGTCTGTTCCCTGATAGGCTTAGCAACTCTAGTGAATACCTGACTTGTCGCCAATATTTTAATTGCCTGTTTTCTCTGCTGGGTAATTGTTCGCAGTATCGTTACTGGAAATGTACGCACTGTATTGTCAAAATCATTTTGAATCTCGTCCCAGCCAATCACAAGACCGTTATACCCCTGTTCCCTGACCAGCTTCGGCAAGTCAACTAAATCGTCCAGCGTGCTTAAACTCATATCTTCGTATCGATAACCGAAGTTCGTCGCTATGAATATGTCTTTATATTGCGCTCTATAACGTTCGAGCTGCTCGACCATACTAGACGTTTTCCCGCTACCTTGACAGCCTGAGTACAAACGTAAGCCGTATTCCTGAAACGGTTTAATGCCTGCACGCATTAACTTGATTCGTTTAGCAGAATCGACAGCTTTATATTTTATGAATTGAAATATTTTCAAGGTCAATTTCTCCTTTCCTAAATTTTCTTATTCGTTAAAAATTCATTGTGAGTAAAGGATTCGCGAGCGAATCTCTTTACTTCACAAATGGAATTTTTCGAACGACAGCAAAGAAAATATTTTTGATTAACGTGAAGTTGTCTCTTAGAATATATAAGCCCAATATCGATAAAATTAATGAAACACTGACCGCATTATCTAAGAAAGCGAACAGGTCACGAAGCGGGTTCAACATGCCCATATCTATGCCAAAATCAAACGTAGGAATTAAAGAGATAACAATATCAACTAAACCAAAAATCAGCTTAAAAACTAATTCTAAAAGCATTATTCAACCACCGCGTTTCTTTCATGTATCCAGCGATACATGTCAATTAAAAACCATAATAATATCCCACCGTTGGCGAATGGCTTCACAACTGCAAGGAATTTATTCAAGTGGCTCATTGGCAATTTAACTGTCCCTATCGCAATCGTGTTACCAGCAAGCTGACTAGAGCCGAAATCGACGTCTAAGTCTTCAAATGACTTTTGAGAGCCTGAGAAAAGATTTTTAATACTTGAAACTGAATCAAAAATGAAACTGAATTTCAGTTGAATCTTATCAGAAACACCCGTCCACTCATGGTCAAGGAAATCAAGATTTTCGGGAACTATTAGAGCTATGATTTTATCTAATAAATTGTTTAGAAAATCAAGAATATCCTTAAGCGAAGAGCCTAATGTCCCTATCAATTCTTTAAGAAAATCCCAAATGTTTGAACCAGCTTCGTTTACGATATTTCCAAAGCTCAATTTTGATAACAATGCTTCTAGTCTGTCAAAATCAAATGTTTTATTCATGAGCTTTACGAGATACTGAAGAATTAGATCCAGACGACCTTTTAGCAAATCGACCAGCTTAGTTAGTGTTTCAGCGTAATCGATTAAAACATTTATTCCCCGCATAGTTGAAATTAACGCTTGAAAAATATCCAACAACATATCTAAACTTTCGCCGAATCCTTCAACAATTGAGTACCTAATGCCGTACAACAACGTATCAAGAAATTCTGAAAAAATTCCAGTTCCCTTTCCGTCCTCAGCAGAAAAGTAATCATTTATAATAGCTCTTATGTCATTGACTGTGTAAATCCTCAGCGACTTCAACAAATCTTTTAAGCCTTCAAACTGTCCTTTAAGGAGTTTCATAAATACCCCGTCCTCCTCAAAATACATTTTGAACTTGTCAATAGAATCCTTAACAGCGAGCAAAGCAGCAATAATACCAACGTCAGACCAACTTGTTCCACCGTTTGTCTTAATCGCGTCTATTTGACTTTGAAGGTCGCTATCTTTAGCGGATGAGATAACACCCAACGCATTAATATTGTTCTGCAAATTCGTTACAGAGCTGTGAATAAAAGAATCAATATTATCCATTCGTTGACTATTCGCACTAATGTTCTTTTGTAAATTCGTTACGGAGCTATGCATATAACTATCCATATTTTCGATTCTTTCACTGTTTGCGCTAATATTTTTCTGCAAGTTCGTTACAGAGCTATGCATGAAACTGTCCATATTATCCATTCGCTCGGAGGTCTTCGTATTTAAGGCATTAATATTATTCTGCAAACTCGTTACAGAGCTATGCATAAATTTATCCATATTATCCATACGTTCCGAGGTCTTCGTATTCAATGCATTAATGTTATTCTGTAAACTAGTTACAGAGCTATGCATGAATGTATCCATGTTTCCAATCCGTGTACTATTTGCGTTAATATTGTTCTGCAAGTTCTTAACCGCTGTTTGCCAGCCAGCGTCTATATTATCCATTCGACTAGTTACTTTCGTATTCAACGCATTAATATTATTCTGTAAACTCGTTACGGAGCTGTGTAAATAACTATCAATATTATTCATTCGGCTAGTCGCTTTTGAATTCACGTTATTAATATTTGTCTGTAAATTTTTTACTGCATTATTCCAGCCAGCGTCTATATTATTCATTCGACTAGTCGTCGAGTTTTTCACGTCGTCTATTCTCGCATTTGTCGCAAAGATACTATTTTTTGTCGCCCTCAACAGCAAATCAAAATTAATACTTTCAGCGTTTGGCATGTGCCAAGCATAGATGTTCCAACCGTCAAACGCGCCGTTGATATACGCAACGTTCGCAGGTCCTCCACGTGTCGTCGAAAAGAACGCATTCGTCCACGTTGCTCGTGCCAAGGCTACTCTAGAACGAATTGAAGGGGATTCCAAAGACGAGCCGTCCTCACTCGTTGCGAGCTCGTCAGCACCTTGAAAAAGCGCAGAATCGGCTAACCAAGGCGGACTTATCGGGACGACTTCGGGAGCATATTCTTGATTTTCTTCATATTCGGCAACGGGTTCTTGCCCTTGAATACCCAAATCAGGAGTATCCAGCATATTTTCAGGGAGACCGCTATCAGCGTTATATAAATCACTACCCACATCATTTCCAGACCGTAAATCGTCAGCAGAGACAGTAACGGCAGAAATGAAAACGCAATGACAGACAGTAACAAGAATAAAAAAACTATACCTATCCACTTACCTATTTTTTTTAGATCAATCATGTTTTTTTCTCCTTTCATAAAATAGAAAAGGGCTAGGCTTTCGCCTAGCCTCAAATGAGTACATTAACCTTTAATCGCAGATTTACCGAAGCGCTTAGCGATTTTAGGAGCCGCAAAAAGGGCTGCAATAACCAAACCAGCAGTAATGATAACAATTGCATTATCCGTAAAGATTGAAGAAGCAAAGTCAACAACCCATTGTACAGGCTCAGACAAATCAACTTTCGGAGCAGTTGGCATAGTAATAGCACCAATTAAACCAAACATACGCTTAACCTCCTTTTAATATAAAATTATTGAAATTACTTTACTGGCAATATAAGAACCGAGCTTATAAAGGGCATAACCTGAAACAGCAACTAGCCCAATTACCAGTAAAGAAGATAGCAACCAATCTTGATTGACATTTGTTTGTGCTTGTTCTTCCTGATACGCTATTAAGGTCTCGAGATTTTCATTGAGTTTATTCAATGATTCGTCAGAAGCTGAACTGTCCGCACTTTCTATTTTGCTTAGAGCTTCTAACACAGAAGCACGAAACGACTGTTCTTGTTCTTTCTCCGTTACCTTCTCCGTATTAGATATTTCAGACTGTTTAGAATCCTCAGTAGCTTGTGTAGTACGTTCAGAACTTTCACGTTGAAGCTCCTTTTCGTATAATTCTTTGAGTGCCTTCAAATCGTTTTCGAGTGCCTGGAGGTCTTCTTTTTTCAGTTCGCTCATAACTAAGCACTCATAGCACTAAGGCAAGTAAACGACATATTATAACCACGTTTTTCGCACTTAAGTTCGACCGTGCAAGGGTCTTCTACTTTCACAGTAGCAACAAATGAGTCGTCACAGAAAAATTCTAAAATCTGATAAGAAACTGGGTCAGCAAATCTTGCGATTTTATACGGATTCCCTGTTTTACTTGTTTTTTCCTCGACGCCTCGATAAATTAATTTTGATGTATTTTTAAACATAAGCATTCCCCTTTCTTAATTGATATATATATTAAACACTTAAAAGTGTGTAATAGACTGTCAAAAAACTCCCAGAAAACTTTTATGAGAAAGGAACAATATAAAAGCCGATACAATGCTCTTTATTCTGATGAAGCGATACAAGTTTTTTTCTAAATTCAATACATTTTTCAAATGAAAGCCCCTCAATACCAGTCCAGCAATTATCACGCATGCAGAAAACAACATTATACTTTTTCATTTTGTCATATCCTTTCTTGTTAAAAAGTAACGAGTTTGCGTTAACAAGTAAATTATAACACTATTGCGTTATATGTCAACGCTATAAAGCTAACTTTTTTAATCAATATTTGATATAGTTTAATAAGTTAATGAACACGAAAGGAGCGGTTTCCGTGTCAAATACAGAAAAAACAAATGAACATGAATTAATCAAAGATAGAATATATTACTATTTAGAAAAGAAAGACATAACGATAAATCGCTTAGCACAGCTTTCAAATATCAGACAATCTACTTTAAGCTCTATTATAAATAGACAAGGTGTGCCAAGGGTTGACACAATACACCAAATTTGCCGAGGACTAAATATAACAGTTAAAGAGTTTTTTGACTTTCCGCCTTACAATAAAATAGATTTAGATACGAATAGCGAAGAAGAACTAATGAACTATCTAGAAACCGTCAGTGAGGAATTGCGCACTATACAAGAACGTATCAAACAAAAAAAATAAGAGTAGGGTCTTCCCTGCTCTTATTTCAAATGTGCAATGTATATTATGTAAACTAGATAAAATATAATTAACGAATAATTCAAAACACAACCTCTCACTCTCTCCAAATTTTTAATTCAATCAAAATAAGCAGCACATATAAAGAAAGCTTCTTGTATGTGCTGCTCTACTTATGAATAAAAAACGATATTTTGTTTAAAGGTTGCTAATCAAGAAAAGAAAAATTTAAATCAATAATCATTCTTTCTAATAGCGTCTCTATTTCCACATGAATTTTATTTGTATATGTCTCTAACTCATCAAATGGATTATAGTTAAACCTATGGTTTTCTAAATAGAGCCATATTTCATCTTAATTCTTTTTGAGAACTAACTTTTTTGACAGTTTAATGTTGAACGGGTTTATTCAATGTTTGACATAAGCATCAAAAGATAACTTCTTTTTGTAAATTTTTGATATATCAGATATCTTTAACTCTCTTAGGTTATTTATACTAATTTTCTCATTTATATCTCCCAAAATATTATATGGTTTTACTTTTTCTATGTCATCATTTTTTGCTAGTAATTCAAAAAGCTTATCTCCAAAATCATTTTGAATGTTAACCACTTCTAAATTAGTACGAGCACCGTTCCGCACTTTATCATGTAAACTATTCAATTCTTCTTCCAACCCTTGATTCTTAAACGTTAATAAGTCAACCAATTTATTATTAATCTGAGGTTGAAAGCTAGATTCTTTGGCAATCAAGGTATTCCTAACAATACGTTTATTATGTTGCTCTTTGCCTAATTTATAGTGAAAATAATTCAAACAAGGATCATCTAATACTTGTGGAAGATTGTTTTTATCGAATTCTTGTCTTTCATCTACTATAAATACTAAATCACAGTAAAAATAATTTCCAACATAGGTTCCTTTTATGTTCTTGGGTCTTGGTTCAGGAATCACATAAAAAATAATGTCATTTGTATTTGCTTTCATCAAATGACTTTCTTTACAATTTGTAGCCCTGAATCGTTTGCTCCAAATATAAGGACACCAATTGCTTTTTTCATCTAGTTTATCTGAAACAATTGTTTTTTCATCAAAAACGTAAGCCTCTCTTTGACTTGCTTTATGAAAAAAAATCCAATAATTCATCATATTTCCTCCATATATTTATCAATATTATCCTTTTGAGAAATTCCAAATTTAAATTTTTTAGACCAAACCTTTACTTTTATAATAGTTGTACTTCATAACTCCTTGTTCCACTGTTATGATTGGCGATAAATCGACTGTAATCGTATCAAAATTAATCAATTTTGCTAAAAATGCTTTATGACTCCCTCCTGAAGTTATGTAATATTTATCTGAGTTTATATCATAACTAGCAATAGGAGTTTCTGTAGCTGGGTTTTTAAGTAGTTTAACGAAACTTTCGGAATCGTTTATATATAGATTAACTAACTTATCGAGTTTCTCTTCCACTTTCAGTGTCGGAGTAGTCTTTCCATCAAGGAAATCCAGAAAAATATCCCCCCAATTATTGTAGCCTTTAAACCTATTGATCCCCACTATTCTCTTTACAGGTATTTCCTTTCTCTCTACATCAAAAACATCAGTTGTATATTTTCTGACCTCCATAACTTCAACAGGTATTGTCATTAATTCATCCACTGAAAGCGAATTGAAATCCCCAAGCATTTGTTTCAAACGAATAACACGCTGTTCATTTTCTATAATTAGAGCTTCCCATGCTTTAAAAGAGGTTTGTTTCTGTTTTCCGTCTAAAAAAGGAGCTCTCTTTAGTTTAATATCATTTTCCAGATTTCTTTTAAACCTTTTTTTATTCAGTAGCCTAACAATATAATTGCGATATTCATAACTAATAATATCGTCGATTACCTTACTTTTATCCCCCAAAAATAGTCATCCTGGTATTTCCAAGCTTTCAATTTTCCCCCTCATTTCTTATAATGTTAATCTTCTTACCTAATACTTTGATTTCTGAACATGCAATCAATTTCTTTGAAACTCATTCCTCCACAGGTTCATTGTGCATTTCTAATCTAATTCATCAGCAGCTTCTTCCAACACTATCTGAGTTTCACTTAAACGGTTCCAGCTACTAATCGTTTTTGAGAACTAAATACCGGCTTTCTATAAATTATCAGCCAAGTCAGTTTTATTATATAAAACATCTTCTCGAAGAATGCGACACATTTTTTCTGGTTCTTCAAAACAGGGGCTATGTGCCGAATTTTCAAAAGTATAAAATCCAACAACTGGAGCTTTAATGTTCTTTACAAACTGCTTCGACAGACTGTAAGAAACTTGATAATCAAACTGACCATGTAGCACATAAATTGGAACTTCTAATCTAGGTACTTCCTTTTCAAGATTCTTTTGTAGTATTATATCCCACAGGCAGTTCAATGCGAAAGAATTTCCCTTCATGAAACGAACTTTGTCCATTAATTTATAGCCTTTAAAACGAATAAGTATCCCTCCGATAGACATCACAGATCTACATTGTCGCATCAGTCCTATACCTAGTTTCATCATTGCAGCATTTCTAACAGATAAATAAGCAATCTCCACTTTAGCCCCTTGATTGATTGGTACTTTCTCAAGCTTCTTTATCATTTTTTTATCACCTCTAGTACGGAATTCATTTAACATATACTTATAGGCCAACCTTTCTGACTCTATTTGTTGATTCATTTGGCCTATCCCAATGTATGCCTGAAAAAGTTCAGGACTTTTTTGAACAGTTAATATTCCAAGTAAGGTTCCCCAAGAATGTCCCATAATGAAGATTTTCTCTTTAGAAAATCTTTCACGCAAGTAGCTGACCACAAAAAGTGTATCAGCTATCATTTGATTAATCGTCATTGTCTCTCTACTAACATTCTTTCGGTACGAAATACCACTACCTCGCTGTTCCCACCAACAGACCGTAAACAAATCTTCTAAGCCGGTAGGATATTCTTGAGTAAACATTATTTCAGGGGAACCAGGGCCACCATGTAAAAACAGTAATACTGGATTTCCAATATTTTTACTCTGTATAAACATCCCTTGTTTATTCCCATTTACTTCTATGAATATTTTTTCATTCAATTGTTTCACTCTTTTTGTCCTCATTTCTAACTTTTTTTTGACTCTCTTACCTGAATCATCAATTTCTATCGTTTTTGAGAATCCCAATTATTTTCTAAAGCCACTTTTATTGCTTCATTTTCTTACCTAAAATTTTAGATATATTGTTTGAGTGTTTCATAATCAACAGGCTCATTTGTAAAGTCAACATCCAAATGTTCTACATGTTCTTTTCCAGCCAGCGAGAGTAGCGGAACAAATCCATAGTCAGTTGAATTTGAAGACAGCTTTACTTCAACATCGCCAAGTTGAGAAACAAAAGGTGTATATTCTTCTTCTAATATCTATATCCCGCCGTTACGCTTTTACTTTAGCGTTGTTTTGGGCGGGGGGTTCTGGTACAATGTTAATAATTTATTGGTTCGACTATTGCCGATAAGGTGAAGCGATTACATAGGATTATTTCGGAGGATAAAACATGAATTCAACAGTTACTTTCTATATTACTCGACATGGGGAAACATTACTTAACTATTTACATAAAGCACAAGGTTGGGCAGATTCCCCATTAACTGAAAGAGGAATCCAAACAGCCTCACAACTAGGACTGCAACTGAAAAATGTCCAATTTTCGGCTGCATTTTCCAGTGATACATCCAGAGCTTTACAGACTGGAAAAAACATATTAACTGCACAGGGGCAAAATGAACTGCAAGTTATTACTGATGAAAGGCTCCGTGAGTGGTGTTTGGGCTGCTGGGAAGCAGAAAATAATGATAAATTTATTTCCAGTATGATGAATGAATTACAGATACAAAATGATTTTGCAGAACTTAATTTCCGTCTGCCGGAAGTTCATGAGATTATTTATAAATCCGACACAACAGGTATGGTTGAACCGTTTCATATGATTACGGATAGATTGGAAAGTTTTCTCAAAGATACAGCTGATAATTTTATTCACTTGAATAATCCAAACGTCCTGATTGTTACTCACGCTTTTACTATTAAAACATTGTTGTATTTGTTTTCAAAAGAAATGTTGCGAAAAAGACCTAAAATCAAAAATGTCGATATTATTACTATTAAGTGGGATGGCAAAAATTTTTCTATCCTTACATAATAAGCATGATACACCTACTGCTAAGGAACACTATATACAAAAAATCTTTTCTAAATACTCATCTGGATATTTATTTATATACTCGCAGTGTCCATAACCATTAAAAAACTGGATATCTACATTTCCAGTTTTTTAATGGTACGGTTACTAAATCATGCGTTTTTTTACTTCCAAATAGAAAAGGTAATTTCCTACTTCCCTCTAACAATCGTTTTGTGAAAGACGGACTTTGCTTAAATTCGAAAAATCCAAATGATACCATCACAAGTCTTTAGCTTTCATCAAGTCAATTCTCTTTTGATTTTCTTTTTTAGAATTCAGATATCCTTTATACCACACACCAATAAATGCTATCGGAGCAACTAATACTGCTAACGAAAAATTAGTTGAATCAGCAAGATACATCCAACCAGATACTACTAGGAAAAGAATAGGTAAAAAAGAACCCACTATCTTTTTCTGATGTAAACCTAGTTGATATTGAACGGCAATCAATAAAAAAATAATAACAAAAACAACTAAAGTTCTCACACATTTTCCTCCTTGCTTTGCTTCTCATATTTTTCAATAATTATTTTTGCGATATTAAGGTCAATCTTTTCATCTACAGCTAATTCCTTAATAAAAGATCTGAATGGTTGCTCATCTCTCTTATCATTGATTTGAATTTTTTGGATCAGCCTATCTAACCTTAAACGAACGGTAGGGTATGATACATCATAGAATTTTGCTACCTCTTTGATATTGCCCGATTTTAAAATAAAGTTTTTCACAAATTCTGCATCTTCACTTTCTAAAGACGAGAACCAATTAGGTACATCTTCAATATTTATAATAATCACCTCAACAATGTATTTAATAATATTAATTATATCTTTAATATTATTAAAGTCAACAATAAAAAAGCCTTCTTAATTAGAGACAACCTTCCTACTTTTATTTAAAAAATAGACAACACCTCCGATTATTGTCATTTACCGTAGAAGCTATACTAAAATCAGATTCTTCATCAATACCAATGATAATGTATGCATCTCTGTCCTCTAGATTATTTGCCATGCACATAATATCATGTAGTAATGCCCCTTTATCATCATGCCATTTTTTTGAAATCCCAGTATGGCCCCTCTACTTTGGAATCTATTAAGTTCAAGATCTCGTGTTCAAACTTTTTAATAGTTTCCCCCTCCTCTTTTTAGTAACAACGATTTAGCTGGTTTACCTACTTTCTATTTTCAAAATCATGGCACTAAATCAGCTAATTACTGTCTATAATTCAAATAACTTCATTTTGATTGGTTCCAACTACTGATCCTTTTTGAGAACTAATTTTTCTAAAATTCTAGGTGTAAAGTTTTCATCTTGAACAATTGTATTTGCTGCCAAGCCAGAAACTAATGCTGAAACCAGGATTACCATTGCTGCCTTCATCATAATCAAAAACTTCACTATAATGTCAGTCTTTTTCTGATTGTAAGCTACCTGATAACTTATTTATTCTAAGAATATATTCTTTCTCACTAACTAGCATAGCAAAGAAATCTTCTAACCTTCCTGCTTTCTCAATCTCAGTAAAAAAAGATTCATGGTCAGTACTATATACAACAGGGTTTTTCATATCTTTATCAGCACAACATACAAAATAAAAATTTGGAAAGCTGTCTGTCTCACCAATTATTATAAATTCAAGAAATTCTTCATTAATAACCTTTCTTATCACGTTCTTGTCAAGATCACCAAATTCTCTATGGTCCTCTGTTCCATGTTTAAATGGCGTAAATAATTTTGTCTGATATTGTATACGAGGATATGGAATATCTGAATATGAAATATTTTTTCCTTCCTTTAATTTCTTATAAATGTCATCCTGTAAATAATATTCAAAATCACCAAAAAGATAAGATTCAGAAAAAACAATGTTCTCCAAATTGCTTATCATAGACTTATTATCAAAGTGACATTTTCCGCCTAATTCAATAACTCTTGCTTCAATATTCTCTTGTACATTTTTTATCAATTTTACTCTTCCTCTCAAATTTTCGTAAATACTAATATATGATATGAAGTTGTTTGTTGCTGTTCTGCTGTTTTTGGGTTTTAAACTTAACAGATATTTTGATCACAAAAGCCTCTCTTCCGTTTGAACTATTTGAATAGATCCTTTTTGAGAACTACCATCTCGTACTCAACGTAGCGTATATAGCCCATGCAATCACTACTACTAACCCAATGATAACCGGGCTGAAAATTAACATAACCATACCTATAATCATTTTACCAATTGGCAAATCTTCTTTCTTCTTATTATCTTTCACTCTTTACCTCTTTCAATCCTTTATACATTGATCCATTAGTATTTGACCTTAAGCAGCTACATAAACCTTTATCAGTTTGCATCCGTATATCTGCATTCCTAACTCCGACCAATTTTCCTTTATTAATCTCAGTTTTGAATACTCTTCTTGCTTAATATCCTTTTCACCACTAGTTCTTTCCACTCTATTATAACAATTGATAACAGAATTGAAACTAACAAAATGATTATCAATCCTAGTGTTAATATTATTAGACTATAGGCAAGTACTACACCGATTGTTACTTCCCATATGTTTAATCCCATAATCATACCTCCCTTCTGCTTTTTTATTTGTTAACTCAATTGCTTCAGAATCATTCATTTGGAAATCTTCTTTCTAATCCTTTTTGATAGTTCATTCAAATTCACGTTCACTGATTTCTGTACATCTACCTGCTCTTACGGCTGCCTTCCCGCCGACTGATTCCGTTATCCAACAAATCTATGGCAACAACAAATCTTTCCACATCCAAGCATCATATTCATCTACAAATGGTTCATATAGATATCCCTCTGGAATGTCATCTTTATACCTTCTAAAAAATTCTGTGTAAACATCAAAAACTCCTTTTCCATTTTTTTCATATTTCACCATAATCTCTTCTAGAGTTACCGCTGTTCGCATCTTTTCTGGAAGGAATGCTTCATACATAATAGAGATTCGCTTATATTTCTCTCTTTCAAGATCCAATTTCACATATTCTATTGAAAATTTAGCTATCATGGAGACTAATATTAAAAATATCATAAGTCCAATCCACTTTTTTTGTGTTTAATAAAAGCATTTTTCATGTTTAATCTACTCACTAATTTCATCTTCTTTCCTTTTTCCTCTTCACATTCATTCGTTATCTTTTTTGAGAACTGCACCAATAAGCTCCATTTTATTTTGTTCCGATATTTTTTCTAGCCCAGCGAGAAAGCCCCAATCAGCAACTGGTCGCTTACTTCCCCTCATGTTAAATAGAACCCGAGATCCAACCTTAAGTTCCGGATAGTAATAACTATCATTTGATAATACACCTCGATACATACCCTCTAAGACATCACTATCATGTTTCTCTTTAGTATCTTTTGTTACCAATACCCAGCAACCTTCTCCATTCCCATTAAAATAGTCTTCTTTGGAAAACGGAAAATTTACTTTTATATATTCTGTGTACTCTGTATTATCCACTAAAGTTCCTTCTTTCTGATCCTTTTTGAGAGGATACTTTACAGACATCAGTTGTTTACTTTCACTTTCAGAAATACTAAGTGTTCTTGTTATAGCATTACCATACTCATTTCCAATCCATCCGTACCAACCACTCTCCCCATCTTCTTTTTCCACTGGAATACAAAACATGCTCGACGAATATCCTATATCTAAAACTAAATAAAGAGCTGTCATTGTTTCAAATAGATAGTACAAATTCCCAAAAATAGGAATAGAATCAATAAAATCATGTCTTAAATTTTGATATGCGTTGTTCCAACCATAATTCATTTTTAAATTTCCATTCACAGCCACGTTAATATTACATTTTTCTTCATTTTTTCTAAATGGTATAAAAATCCTGTTGTCAAACTGATACAAATTCCAGTGAATATATATTGCTTTATCTTTTAGTTTCAATTTGGAAATCACTTTGGGATTATCGTAGTGTGTTGGTTTTTCCCCAGTTTTTTTCTCATAAAAATACTTTAAAGCAGATTCTAGCAAACCAGCAGCCCTTACAACTAAATCAGCAATTCTAGGAGAATAGACTTTCTTCTGTTTCTCACTTAGTGTAATTGAATAGGCTAATTCCCTTATTTCATTTTCTAAAGATATGTAAATTTGCTTGTACTCTTCCATGCGGTCCTCCTACTAATCATTTTTGAAATTACTATAAAAAGACTTCTAGTTCTGACTGTAAAAGTTTGTTCTCTTCCTCTAGTTCCTCAATTTCACTTTTAAAAAGAAGTTGATTGACTTTGTTCAGCCTTTTTTATTCTGTTCTTGTTACGTCTTATTCTTAAATAAATGTTATCATTTTTCGCTAAAAATAATTGTCTAATCTGTCTGCCTTCTATCCACTTTTTTATCATTTAAGGTCTCTCCACTTTCTATCCTTTTTGAGACACCTCATCCACTGATCTATCTACATGCTTTAAACCTCTGTTGTTAATTCAATATGGTTTCCTTCGCTGTCAACAAACTCCACTACCCAGTTATTTCCTATTTTAGTTAAAGGAAAACACAAGTCTAAATCTTTAATTTTGTTTTCTAATGTTTGAAGGTTCTCCACTTCAATACTTGGTAAACAATTACTGCCAAAGATATGCTTCTCATTCATTTTCTTATATGCAAATAAGCCTAATCGAAATCCATCTATCTCAAATACACTATAAATATCAGCACAAACAAGTACCTTTTTCTCGAAAAATTTTTCATAAAAATCACAAGAATCCATTCAGTTCTGCTATATGTTTTTCTCTATTAATATCAGCTCAAAAATGAGCTGTTACAAGTGTATTATAATCTACCTGCGTAATTGTATGCAGCGGCTCATTGAGCTGTCAGCTCTGGAGTA
>NZ_JBTXLW010000026.1:0-38078 GCF_054871795.1 Enterococcus sp. LJL51
CCTGATCTGGAAAGTAGCCTTTGGCACTGGTACTGTAGCCCATCAAATCCATGTTGCTGATTCCTTCTACGACCTGATCCATCGCTGAGGCAAAGGGATAATCCACTCCTCCTGACAATTGATCCGGAATGTGCCGCATCGCCAAATTTAACAGGACAAATCTATTGGCTAGCTCTTCATAGCTTTCTTCTGGGGTATCTATTTGAATGGCACGGTCGGCATCATAGGCGGCGCAGGCCTGTTCAGCCTGTTCACTGAGACGGTCGGCTTCCTTCAGCATAGAAAAGAGATCCATGCTTTCGATAAAGCCCACACCCTCGCTCAACGCCTGCCAATCTGCTGCATTATACTTTATATCCAACCTTTTCCTCCTTTTTATTTTTAACCTCTTTGCTTTTTCTAACTGTTAATCGAACACCCTTCCTATTATATGGAATAGATGAGCCGACCCAACTCTGTCTCGAAAATATAATAACACTTTTTTTGATATCTTTTTATTTATTTAGATAATTAATTATAACAAATGGTTCGTTGTGTGGAGTATCAATTTTTAATAAATCATAAAAAAATAATACTTTATATTTTTAATCCTTTATTAAAAAAAATAAAAAGTAGACTTTAAAAAAATTCTGAAATGAGGATAGGACAGAAGTGTTTTGCTTAGAGAAGCAGGTAGGTACTGATAAACATCCGAGCGTCCTTTGCGGTGTACCACAACAATAAGGTGGACGAATCAAAAATTGCCAAGTAATACTGTGAGAGAACCGAGTAGCTGCTAATTGAACCCTATCTGGAGCAGCGCCTATTTTTAGTGTCGCTTGACTTATTTCTGAGAACGCCAATTCTAGTGCGTTAGCACGTAGATATTGATGCTATCGTAGCGTAGAGAAGTCCTTCAATTCTTAGGGGATTGTCTACTTAGAGATTGATGAGATTGGAACGAAGTGGAGTGCGTTTGCTGTCGCTAAGATCAAATGTTTTTCAAGCCGAAACATTCGATTCCTACAAGCGTGTCTATGGTTCTCACTGCGTTGCGATTCTCGAAGTATGTCAAGACTGGAACACCGTTTGTTCGGCGATAGAGCCTTGGATATCTTTTATTACTATCTTAGCGAGTATCCACTGAAGGAGAGCATCAAAAGATAACCAATAATTGAATAATTCACTTGAAAGAGCTTTCAATTACCGATATGATTCAGATGTATGAATGGAGGCGGAATTAATGACTGAAGATATTGATAACCTGTTAAAAAAGAGTGAACTGATTTATATACGACAATCCAAATATTCTGAGGAAGAGTGGCATTCTTCTATCCATTCCCATTACTTTACAGAGATACTGATAGTTCTAAGCGGAAAGGGCAATTTTATCGTCGAAAATGAAAAGTATCCAATAAAGGATCGGGATATCATCATCGTCAATCCTTATGTTCAGCATACCGAAACCTCATCTGGAGAATATCCTTTGTGGTATGTAGTAATTGGGATTAATAATATTAAATTTGAAAAGAAATCATCAGGAGATAAACAGCATTTCATTTTCCATGATCACATGGGAGATTTACTGCCATTTTTGAAGCTTGCTATTGCTGAAATGAATCAGAAAGGCTGGGGCTATGAAGCAGCACTAAAGCGGTTGGCAGAAACGATAGTCATCAAAATCTATCGGGATCAGAAATTTACGCTGGTACCGGTGGAAAACAAAAGCGTCAGTAAAGACAGTGTGCTAATCAAGGAGTTTATCGACCTGCATTTTAAAGAACAGCTTTCACTGGAGGATATTGCAGCAACGATTCATTTAGATAAATACTATATTATTCATACCTTCAAACAAAATTATCACACGACACCGATGAACTATCTGATGAAAAAAAGAATTGAAAACACTAGGGAGTTGTTGGAGAGTACGGATTATCAAATTGCAGATATTGCATCAATCACAGGGTTTACTTCACAGTCTTACTTTAATCAGGCTTTCAAAAAAGAGATGGGTGTTTCACCGATGAAGTACCGGAAAATGCATCGAGGTATCCAATGATTGTTTTCAATATATTTATTGTAAGGGTTTTCTTCAATAATTATAAAAAAACCAGCAATTGTTCAAAAATAAAGCGCTTTCCAACCTGTTATACTGAAACCATCAAATATAGGAGGAGTCAATCATGAAAAAATTTTTAGGTCTGACCTCTGTTTTAGCTTTAGCTGCATTAACACTTAGTGCATGTGGTGGCGGTAAAACCTCGGATACAGGTGCTTCAGATAGCGGGGATGGAAAAGAAGTCATCAAAGTAGCAGCTTTAGAATCTGCCTACGGTGCAGACATGTGGGATAAAATCAAAGAAGCATATGAAGCCCAAAATCCTGATGTAACAGTTGAATTGACGATTGACAAGAAGCTGGAGGATGTCATTAGTCCGAATATGAAAGCCGGCAATTACCCGGATGTGATTTTACTGGCAACTGGCCGTGAAGCGGGTCTTACAGAAACCTTTATCAAGGATAAGAATCTAGAAGATTTGACTGATGTTTTATCAATGACTGTTCCTGGTGAAGAGAAGAAGGTTTCTGACAAACTGATTTCCGGTTTTACAGATACACTGGCAACTAATCCGTACAATGATGGAAAAACATATTTGGCACCGATGTTCTATTCACCTACTGGACTGTTTTATAATGCAGCCTTGCTAGAAGAAAAAGGCTGGGAAGTACCACAGACCTGGGATGAGATGTGGGCATTAGGAGATAAAGCGAAAAAAGAAGATATTTCACTTTTCACTTATCCAACAACAGGCTATATGGATTCCTTCATGTACAGTCTGTTATCAGCTACTGGCGGGCCAGAATTCTTTAACGAAGCAATGAGCTATGAAAAGGGTGCCTGGAACTCAAAAGAAGCAACAGAAGCGTTTGAAATCGTTGGAAAACTGGCGGAATACACTGCACCAACCACTGTTGCAAATGCCAATGATCAAGACTTTACTAAGAATCAACAGATGATTTTAGATGATAAAACAATCTTCATGCCAAATGGAACGTGGGTTCCAGAAGAAATGAAGGATGCGCCACGAGCTGACGGCTTCACATGGGGCATGACTGCGTTGCCAGCCGAAAGCACAGGCGGCGACCGCTATTCTTATACTTTCTTTGAACAGGTTTGGATGCCGTCTGGTGCAGAGCATAAGGATGCAGGAAAAGAATTTATTGCATACTTGTATTCTGATGAAGCGGCAGATATCTTTATGGAAGTCGGCGCAATCCAGCCAATTCAAGGGATGTCCGATAAATTAACTGGAGACAATAAGCTGTTTTACAGTATCTATGATGACGGTGCAAAAGCTGTTATGGGCGGCTTTGCCAATGCAGCGAGCGTTGAAGGCGTAAGTATTCGCGATACCTTGTTTGAAACAATCAACAGTGTGGTTTCCGGCGATAAAACAGTGAAGGAATGGCAGGATAGCGTTGTTGAAGCTTCTGATAAATTAAGAGAGGCCTCTGAATAGATTGTCTTAAGGCTGAGGTACATTGCTGCCTTGGCCTTTCCTAGTCATAAAAATAGTTTATAAAAATTTGTAATAACTAAAATTTAAAAATATATAAAAAAGGAGGAGGTCCAGATGAACAGAAAAAAGCAGCAGCGGATTTTTATTACGCTTTGTCTGATTCCGGCAGTTTTGCTGATTCTGATTTTCATGGTCTATCCGACAGTCAATGTCTTCTTCATGTCGATGTTTAAATGGGGCGGTTATTCTCCTGAAAAAACATTTGTCGGTTTGGATAATTTTAAGATTCTAATTAAGGATATGGCTTTCTTCCGGTCCTTTCAAAATACAATTTTGCTGATTGTCCTCGTTACTATTATTACGTTATTATTGGCGCTGATATTTGCTTCCATACTGACACGGGAGAAGTTCAAAGGAGTGAATCTTTTCCGGGTAATTTTCTATATCCCTAATATTTTATCAATAGTCGTTATTGCGGCAATCTTTTCCGCTATTTATGACCCCAGCAGCGGCTTGCTGAACAATCTTTTCGGGGCGCTGAAATTGGAAAATCTTCAGCAGATGTGGCTTGGCGATCAGAAAATTGTCATTTACAGCATCGCTTTTGCACTGATTTGGCAAGCGATTGGGTATTACATGGTGATGTACATGGCTTCGATGGCTTCTATTCCTGAAAGTCTGTATGAAGCTTCTGCTCTAGAAGGAGCAGGCGCACTCCGGCAATTCTTCGATATTACGCTGCCGCTAACCTGGAATACGATTCGGACAACGTTGACCTTCTTTGTCATCAGTACCATCAATTTGAGTTTTCTGTTAGTAAAAGCAATGACTAACGGCGGACCGGACGGCTCAACAGAAGTATTCCTGAGCTACATGTATAAACAAGCATATACCAATTCTTCCTATGGCTATGGGATGGCAATTGGGGTAGTTGTGTTTACCTTCTCATTTATTTTATCGGCAGTACTAAACAAAGTAACCAAACGTGAAGTTTACGAATTCTAGGAGGAATGGATATGAAAGCAAAGAACGGCAATCGAGTCTATAAAATCTTTGTCTATGTTGCGCTGATTACTTTAGCTGTATCCATTCTAGTTCCAATCGCTTGGGTATTTTTCGCTTCAATCAAAGAAAATTCTGAATTTTATGGTAATCCGTGGTCAATGCCGAAGGGCTTCTATATTGAGAACTTCATAGGTGCTTTTGAAAAAGCCAATATGGGTTCCTATATGTTGAATTCAGTTATTGTAACATTAACTGCGTTAGTCATTTTAATTGTTGTAGCGCTGCCGGCAGCCTATGTGCTGGCCCGCTTTAAATTCAAAGGCAGAGGATTTTTGAATACGTTGTTTATGATGGGGCTGTTTATCAACTCTAATTATATTGTGGTTCCTATTTTCCTGATGCTGCTGGACGGCGACAATGCGCTGCGCCAAACTATCGGCAGTGCTTTTCTCATCGATAATCTCTTTGTTTTGGCAGTAGTCTATGCAGCGACTGCTTTGCCATTTACAATTTACCTGCTGTCGAATTATTTCCGAACGCTTTCCACAGCTTATGAGGAAGCAGCCTATATCGATGGCGCCGGCTTTTTCAAGACATTACTGGTTGTTATGGCACCGCTGGCAAAGCCAAGTATTATCACAGTGATTCTATTCAATTTCCTGAGCTTTTGGAATGAGTACATCATTGCACTGACTCTGTTGCCAGGTGAAAATAAAACCCTTTCTGTAGGACTAATTAATTTAATGGCTGGGCAAAAGGCGGCTGCTAATTATGGTCAGCTCTATGCAGGGTTAGTGATTGTTATGCTGCCGACACTGATTCTCTACATTCTTGTGCAAAAGCAATTGACACAAGGAATGACCGTTGGCGGAAATAAGGAATAGGGGGATTTAGAATGACAAATAAGGGACGAGTGACAATTCCCAGTGAAGGAAATTACTTAGAAGAAACGAAACGTCTGATGAAGCTCTGGGGAGCAGATGCCATTCGGGATAGCGACGGGACCAAGCTGGATGAAGGACTCAAACAATTGAAAGCAAAAATCTACACTACCTATTTTGTTGCCCGGGGGCATAATGAGTTCATTCAGGAGCATTTAGAAGAAGTCCAGCAGCTGTATCTCCTTAGTGAGCGTGTGACGGCAACAGATGCAACAGTAACGATTCCTTTTCTCAATGGATTTTTTGAAGAACAAATCAAGCCCAATTATGATGACGACCCAAAGCATTTCTGGGAGGTTCGTGACCGGACAACAGGAGAAGTCGTTCCAGCAGCTGACTGGCACTATGAAGCCGCAGCTAATCAAGTAATCGTACAAAATATCACTGCATTTCATGAATATACGGTGTCTTTTCTAGCGTACATGATTTGGGATCCAACACAGATGTATAATCATATAACAAATGACTGGGGCGATAAGCCTCATGATATTCCCTTTGATGTACGTAAGGATTTTTCAAAAGGATATATGGCAGAGTTTCTGAAAAATTGGCTGGCGGAAAATCCAGATACAGATGTGGTTCGTTTTACAACCTTCTTTTATCACTTCACCTTGTTTTTCAATCAGCTGGGCAAAGAGAAATTTGTTGACTGGTTTGGTTATGGCGGCACCGTATCAGTTGATGCTCTACAGGAGTTTGAAAAGGCGAAAGGGTATGCCTTGACGCCAGAGGATTTTGTGGACGAAGGCTATTATAATTCTACCTTTAGGACACCGAGCCAAGCGTATCTGGACTATATTGATTTTATTCAGAAGTTTGTCGCAGAGGAAGCAAAAGCGCTGGTAGATCTCACTCATGAGAGCGGCAAAGAAGCGATGATGTTTCTTGGTGATAACTGGATTGGCACAGAGCCTTACGGTAAGTATTTTAAGGATATCGGTATAGATGCGGTTGTGGGCAGTGTAGGGAATGGTACGACATTGCGGTTAATATCTGAAATTCCTCATGTGAAGTATACAGAAGGCAGATTTTTGCCTTACTTCTTTCCAGATGTTTTCAAGGAAGGCAATGATCCCACTGCAGAGGCTAGAGAGAATTGGCTGACTGCCCGCCGCGCTATCTTAAGAAAGCCGGTTGATCGAATTGGCTACGGCGGCTATTTGAGTCTGGCTAACCAGTTCCCGGATTTTGTCGAGTATATTGCAGAAGTAGCGGATGAATTTAGAGATTTATATGAAAAAATCAAAGATGTTGCACCTTATACGGGTCTAAAGATAGGGATTGTCAATGCCTGGGGGAAACTGCGTTCATGGCAGACTCATATGGTCGCTCACGCTTTATGGTATCAGCAAATCTATAGCTATAACGGTATTCTTGAAGCCTTATCTGGTCAGAAAGTTGCAGTAGAGTTCTTTACCTTTGATGAAATCAAAGCGGGAATACCTGAGGATATTGATGTTTTAATCAACGCAGGTGATGGCTATACAGCATACTCAGGCGGAGCAGCATGGGAAGACCCTGAGCTGATTCAGACGATTTTCTCATGGGTCAATCAGGGCGGCGGTTTCATTGGTGTAGGAGAGCCTAGTGCTTTTCAAAAGAATGGACGTTACTTCCAACTGGCTTCTCTGCTGGGTGTGGAAAAAGAACAAGGTTTCTCTTTATCAACAGATAAATATTTTCATGAAGAGCAGCCAGAGCATTTCATCACGAAGCATTGCCAAAGCTTTGATTTCGGTGAAGGGCAGAAAAATATTTTTTCACTTCATACTGAAACGGAGATTCTTAACATTCAGGAAGGATCAGTTCAACTGGCAGCGAATCAGTTTGGAAGAGGACGAAGTGTGTACATCAGTGGTCTACCATATTCTCCGGAGAACAGTGATTTACTGCTGCGGGCATTATTTTATGCAGCAGGTCAAGAAGACCGTTTAAATGAGTGGTATAGCGAAAACCCAAATGTTGAAGTCCATGCCTATCCTGGTATTCAAAAATATGTAGTAGTTAATAATCATAATCAGGCGGAGACGGCGCTGGTTTATTTAATAGGCGGGAAGCATGAAGTGTTTGAACTGAAACCAGGGGAAATTATTTGGAGGGATTATGATGGATAAACGATTGATCTCTGGATTAAAAGCAGGTGTCTTTTTCCTTTGTCTGATTCTGGTTTTTCTAGGTCAGAAGCATATTGGTTATTCTGGGCTGCTGGCTATGCTGGCGGGCTTAATAGGACTTCTTGTGTTGCTATGGGACTATAATAGAAAGTATCAGTAGCGGAGGAAATAATATGAAAAAGGCAATAGGTATTGATATTGGCGGTACAAAAATTGCCGCAGGTCTGGTCTTTGAAGATGGACAGGTGACAAACGAGGTTCGAATTCCCAGCAATATAAACTCCAGAGAGGGAATGTATGAGCGGCTGTGCCAGGCTATTGACGAGCTGTTGGATAAAAGCGAATTGCATGAAGAAAAGATTTCTTTCGGTATTGGCGTACCAGGATTAGTCGATCGGAAAAACGGCATTGCGGTTTTTCAGAATAATTTACCATGGGAAAACTTTCCAATCGTCGCGCGGCTGCAAGAGCGCTACTCCAATTGTGAACATATTGCCTTGGACAATGATGTGTATCAGGCAGCTTATGCAGAGTGGGGCACATCAGGACTAGCAGCAGATGACTTGTTGGTTTTTCTAACAGTTAGTACAGGAATTTCCGCAGCAATTATTAACGGCGGAACCTTCTTACGGGGCAAAGGCTTTGCCGGAGAACTAGGACTGCTGCCTGTTCGGAATGGACAGCAGTCTTTAGGAAGACTGGAAAAGCTGGCTTCTGGTCCGGCGTTGGCAGAAGCTGCCAGAGAGGCCTATAATGACGGCACGCTGACTACAGAAGAAGTCTTTCAGCGCTATCATCGGAAAGACCCGAAGGCTGTGGAGCTGATTCAGCAATGGTCCGATTCTTTGACCCATGGTATTTATGCGTTAATCTGTATCCTTGATCCGCAGAAAATTGTCTTTGGCGGCAGTGTTTTACAACAGAATCCTGATATGCTGGATCTACTGAAGGTAAAGCTGGCGAAAGAACTCATTGAAGCACAGAAAACCAGTCTTGAAGGATTAGAAATGACGAAGTTTGAAAATAATGCCGGCGTCATTGGTGCCGGTTTGCGAGCCATTGCAGAAATGAATAAAGACTAAAAGGATGAAGCAGGTTATAGAACAGGAAGACTATAAACCAGCATATCATTAGTGAAAGATACTAAAGAAAAGCAGCAGACAACGATAAGCGAAAAAAGCATCGGACAAAAAAGTTCGATGTTTTTTTCGTATAGGGAAATACATAGTCAATGAATAAAGAAACAACCAGGAATAGTATGATCAATAATCTACATTTTGATAAAGTTTTCACGCTATAATATCGTAAATGTATTTTGATTTTGAGCGTAAGGCAATTCTTTATTTGTTGCTTTGCTCTCTTTTTCTGATTTTTTTAATGACTGTAATCAATCTTTTTGAAAAGTTGTATGTGTTATGGGCAATCCTTTGAAGTAAATGTTAAGTGTAATAGTTTATTGTAATTCTGTTATTAGTAATGTTAAATGGTATTTTTAAGAAAAATTATTGTAATTACGTGATAAAATATGATTGATGAGGGGGATCATATGGAAACAGTGAAAGCGAGAAAACAAGGGAATGCAATCATGGTTACTTTAGCGAGCAAATTAGCTGTAAAAGAGGGACAAGAATTTTACTATTATAAGGATGATGAAGGAATTATCTCTTTAATTCCCAAAGCAGAAGATTTTTTTCAAAATGCAGAAAAAGGTGATTTTGTAGATGACGAGGATAAGCTGGCTATGAATTTTGTTCCAAAAGTCAGCGAGCTAGATGATTAAGCAAGGTGATATTGTTATTATTAATTTTGATTCTTCTAAAGGTAGTGAAATTCAAAAAAGGCGACCAGCATTAGTTATGAGCCGTGATGAATACAACTTGTCTTCGAATCTAATCATTGTTTGTCTTATTACTTCAACCGAAAAAAACGTCCATATTTTATTCCCATACATAGTAAAATCTTACAAAAGGATAGTAAAGTTAATACTAAACAAGTATATTCGTTGGATTACACACTTAGTGGAAATCGTAATGCAGAAGTTATTGGTAAAATTGAGATGAAAGAATTCTTGAATATCGCACAATATTTTATGTTGAATTTTAATTTTCCATTTTTTTAACTTTTCTAAGTGATTGTGAACACTACAGAGAGTCTGGGACATAAACAAAATCCCAGACTTTTGACATCTCTAAAACCGAATAAACGGTATTCCAAAAGCAGCTTTCTCGGAAATAAGCTGAATAATCTCAAAAATATGAGAAGCTATTTTCGTATTATTCTTCTTATTTCTCGGAGCTGAACACTTTTGTCACAACCTCCTATACATAATTTCAAATGCTCAACTTAGGAGTGAATAAGCTATTGCAGCTATTTAGTAACAAAATTAATTTAGGTAGAAGCGAAGATACCAAGAATAGCTTTTCTTTTACGATGTTATGTTGGATACTTAAGATAAAAGAATCGCATGGAATTAGGTGAAGAAGCGAGCACACTTATTAATCAAACCTTTAAAAATCCAACTAAATTAATAGTTATCGGTGAGTCTAAGGGAGCAGAATTAGTCTTGCTTTTGGGTAGTGCATACAGTAATGAAATTGATAAAATTGTAGGTATCGTACCCAGTAATCATGTTTTTTGGGGTTTAGGTGAGATGAGTGTTGAGGTCTCGTCTTGGACTAAAAAAGAACAGCCTTTTTCATACATTTCTTTGATGAAGCTAAGAAAAGAATTTCATTTATCCACAATCATTCCGTTTGCAAAGTATCTCTTAGGGATGATTAGAAAAAAGCCAGTAACATTTCGAAAGCTTTATGAGCAAAGTGTTCATTTGAGTGATAATAAAGAAGAGGCTCGGATCAAAAGCGAAAATTTTGCTGGAGAACTGCTGCTGATTGCTGGCGGGCAGGATATGCTCTGGCATTCTGATCAAATGGCTAAGGAAATAAAAGAAAGCAGACAACCCCTGAAAACAGAATTAGTTATATATGAAGAGGCAGGGCACTCAATCGGAGGACCGCATCGTACGAGCAAACTGATACTAGGTGGAAATGAGGAAATCAGCCAACGTTGCTACCAAGATATGATGAAAAATATTGTTTCTTTTTGTTCTACTTAGAAATAGGGGGGATAGTTAATAATTAGGGAAGGTATTATCCTTCAAAAGAGTAAAAAACAAGCAGCTTGAGCAGGCACTTGCTAATGATGAAAGTTGGAACTAAAACTATTTTTTTCTGGAAAGAATAATAAAAAAAGAAACATGGAACGTTAAGTGTTTGTAGCGAAAAGGGGTTTTAGAAATGATTGAAAAAGATGAGATGACTGGATTGTGGACACCGCCAGCGAGCAATAGTGGGATACGACCGGCAAGCAACAAATGGGATGAAGCAGCCGAGCGAACTGCGACTGAAGAATTCAAGGTTGCCTATGGCGGAGGAATAGTTAATGTAAAAAAAGGTTCAACTTATTATGTGGATACAAAGGATAGAGTATTAGTAGGATGGCATGGAACATACGATCCGCCCCGTGATATGGGAGGATATTCGATTCTCAAAGTGGACTAAAAGGAGGGCGAAGCATGAAAAGAACCATTAGTAAGAAGGCTGTTGTGATACGTTTTGGCCTTTTAGGCTGGAAGCTATACACAAAAAATGAGATGAAATTCGCTGGTAATCCTGGCTATATATTTAGATTGTACGCATGTTCATTCCTTGTTTTTTTCTCTTTAATAGTAATGTTAGCATTATTAGTATCAGTAAAAGTCTGGCTGTTTTTAGAATTATTTTTACTATTACTTTCATGCTGGTATGGCTTGTGGGCATCAAAATTTTTTGCGAAGTACTTCTAGCAAGGGATGTTAGAAGCTTTCGATAAATAAAAGTTTTTAAAAAGGAGTAGAATGGCAGGTGTTTTATGTACTTAAATTCTAAAAAGAACAAGTTTTCACTCAATATTTTCTCTATCGCAGGTATCATATGTTTTGCCCTTGCGCTTGTATTTCTATGTACTAATTATATTTTTAAGAAAGAAAGCCTGCAAACTACTTTAGAAAATAATACATGGGAAATGAAAAAGACGTCGCCTATAGAGATTGTATATACAGTTACTTTTTCTAAAGAAGAGGTGAATCTCAGTGCTGCTAATTTAGGCTCTGCATTTTCAGGATATCAAAACTATCAGTATGTGATTAATGAAAATATTCTAACGATAGCTACTTACGAGGGAGAAGAGGTGTATTCAATAAAAGAAAACGAGAGCGGATTCGAATTTACAGCTAAGAATGAATTAGCAAAAACAAATAGAGGAAATCTACAATTAGTGAAGAAAAATAGATGGCAATTATTTCCTTAAAGGAAAACAGTCGGATTTTCCAAGAGAATTTTTGAAAAGGGCAACAGTAAAAAATTCATGGACTGAAAATCGTTTGGATACGCACAAAAAGACCAATAGGAGGTAATTATATTGAGTAAATCAGATATTAAAATTTTTCATATAAAGCAAGAAGCGTTTCATTTTCTTGGGATAGAAAATGAAATAGTTGGAGCTATTGAAGACGCTGATTTTGTTACTATTTGGAATAACTTTTTTGAAGCTGGAGGGTTTGACAAGATCAAACCCTATCAACAAAAAAATAATCAGCCAATGGTTATTTATCATAACAACAACTCCAGCAATCTTATTTACTTTATTGGCTCTATGATTGAAAGTGAAAGTGTAGATGAAATTCCCAAGGGATACAAGATGAACAAATTTCCAGAGTGCGAATTTCTGGTAGTAACAACGAAATGGCTGCGGACTGAAGAGGAGGCGCTTGGGGAGCGTGGACTTGGACAGTGTGGAAAGTATGAAAAGAATGTAGCTATACCTCAAGGATATATTCGTTATGATAGTGGGGATAGTCAATATGTATTGATAGAAAGAGAAAATTTCAACACCAAGGAAGGAAGCCGATATGAATTTTGGGTTCCGATAAAGAAGGTCACCTAGAAAAGCAGTTATTGATTGAGAGAGAAATCCTATGGAAATGAAAAGAGTGAGACAATGATCAGTTGTTTTCTGATTATTGTCTCACTTTTTTTAGAAGATTACACAAGTGCAGCTATTTCCGGATTATCCTTTGCAACTAAATAGAACAAAAAATGTTATTCGCAGTTGGTTGTAATCTTTACTACAGGCGGTAAAATTAAGATGTAAAGGAGGTATGAAAAGTATGAATAAGATTATAAATAAGAAAATCAATATAAAAAAGAATCTTGTGTATCTAAGAAAAGTTAGTCACATGACTATTGAAGAAGTGGCGGATAAAATCGGCGTATCACGGCAGGCTGTGGCAAAGTGGGAAAATGGTGAGTCAATTCCGGACGTTATCAACTGTGACGCATTGGCTGGTTTGTATGATGTAACAATCGATGACTTGCTTCATTTTGACGGAGAAAATCAAGAAGTCGGGATGGCACCCAAAGGGAAACATCTTTTTGGAACAGCGGTCTTGGGGGAACGAGGGCAGGTTGTTATTCCCAAACAAGCGAGAGATTTATTGAAATGGGAAGCTGGCGAGAGATTGGTAGTATTGGGTGATACAAGGCCAGCATCACAAGGAATTGCGTTGCTGCCGGCCGATTCCTTTATGCAGGCGGCGAAAGAAATTATGGATAACTTCTATCCTGAAAGGGGCGGTGAATAGCATGTTGCTAGAGGTTCATAATTTAACAAAAAAATACCCTAAATTCACATTAGAACGGATTTCTTTTTCACTACAAGAGGGAAAAATTATGGGGTTGATTGGGAAAAACGGCGCAGGGAAAAGTACGGCGTTGAAGGCCATGCTTAATATGGTTTCTCCTGATGAAGGAACCATCCGAATGTTTGATACTGACTTCAGAAAAGAAGAGGCAAGATGTAAACAAAAAATCGGTGTCGTTCTTGGAGGGATAGACTTTTATCAGTATAAAAAATTATCTGATATTACGTCGGTCACTCGCCGTTTTTACAAAGAGTGGGATGACCATGCCTACCAGAAATATATGGAAATGTTTGATTTGGATGCGGGCAAACGTGTTAATCAGCTTTCTGCAGGTATGAAAGTAAAATATTTGATTACCTTAGCATTATCCCACCATGCGGACCTGCTGATTTTTGATGAACCAACCAGTGGCTTGGATCCTGTCGCACGTGAGGACTTATTAGATTTGTTTAAATATCTGGTAAAGGATGGGAAAAGATCAATACTGTTCTCCACCCATATTACCTCAGACCTGGATAAATGTGCAGATGACATTACTTATATCAAAAATGGCAGAATATTATTAAGTGCGGCGAAAGAGACATTTATAAAATCATTTCAACAGCTCAAAAAGCCAAATGAACAGGAGCTGTCACTGGAAGAAATTATGATTCGTACTGAAAGGAGGAACTACAGTGACTAATCTGCTTTATAAGGAATTTCGTTTATGTGCGCATCCAACACTGTACGTGTTTATGTTATTAGGGTGTTTAATCATTATTCCTTCTTATCCGTACGGCATTGTATTTTTCTTTGGCTGCTTAGCATCATTCATTACATTTTATAATGCCCGTGAAAACCACGATGCCTTTTATACAGCACTGCTGCCAGTTAGAAAAAAAGATATTGTAAAATCAAAATGTGTGCTGGTCGTAATTGTAGAATTAGGACAGTTGCTTATTTCTTTACCATTTGCCTATCTTAGAACATTAATCCTGCCGGAGGGTAACCCGATTGGAATTGAAGCAAACGTCGCTTATTACGGGTTTGGATTGATTGTATATGCTGTATTCAATTTATTTTTCTTTACGGAGTTCTATAAAACAGCGTATAAGGTTGGGCGAGCCTTTATATATGGCATTATACCAGCAATGATTATTGTCGTTGTAATGGAATCTTTCACCTATGTTCCGGGGATGCAGTGGGTGGATAGTATGACACCGGCTCTAATGTTAAAGCAGGCTCCTATTCTAATTGCTGGAATCATAATATATAGTGTCTTTACATTTCTAGCTTATAAAATAGCGTCAAAACGCTTTGAACGCGTAGATTTATAAGGAGTAAAATAGAGTTTTGCTGAGTAATAAACGATTCAACTAAAAAAGGGATGTTGACGCATCTCTTTTTTTGCTGTATTAACGTACGGTTTTAAAGAGGAAATATCTAACTTAATCAATGTAGTATGTTTTAATGGGGTACCAAATCTTTATCTTTATATTATAATAAAATGATGAAGCTAAAGTAAAAAGCTAAAATGATTAGTACTAATGTTCAGGTAAACATTGAAGGGCTAGTCATAAAGCTGAGTGTCTAAACCAGAAGACAATTTCTCAAAATTGATCAGTGGTTGAAACCAATCAGAAGATTCGACAGTGTAATTCGAAACCCAAAAAGATTTTTAAACAGTTAAAGAAATATTATTTTCACAAATACTTTTTAGAAAAGAGGAGTAGTTATGGGGGATAGAGAAAAACAACAAAAATTTGCTCAAAATTCTACTATTAGAAATAGTGAGTTTGATCGCCAAAATACTAATTTATTAGGACGCTCTAATACGGATAATATGGGAAATGTATTACCAACGGATATAGAAAATAGAAAGAGCCCCCATCTAAAATTAATAATTATAAATTTTGTTGGTGTTGTGTTGGGGATAGAATTTTTTATTTATATAGTTCCGTTAGGCAGGTATTTTGTAAGCAAAGAGTTTTATTCAGGGGCATCATATTTATTTTTTTCTTTAATTGCTACTTTTGTTTTCATTTACTTAGCTATACTTTTAGGAAAGATAGCTTGCCGCATTAAATTAAAATAACAGTTTTATTCTTTGATAAGCTAGCGATAAATTGAAGGAAAAAATAAGTTGGGAATGATTTGATATTATAGGAGGAAAATGTACTTGCGAATGAATTTGAAATTCGTTTAATCCAGTGGGAAACTAAGTAATAATCAATGTGAAGCTATTGAACGTTGAGATAGATATTTTAAGTAGTTGGTAAGATGACTTCAGGGTTAAAGTTATTTAAAAACAGATAGAAAGAAGGCGGAGTAAATGAAGGAAAAGAAAAATCTTTTTATTGGAGTAGGCATTTCAGTGGTATTAGTAGGTGCATTAGTTCTTTTTATTATTTTTGGTACAGCAGGTGGAAAACGCTGGCAGAAGAATATGCAGTCGTCATTAAATGATGGATTAAATCGAGAGATATTGGTTTATAATGCAGACGGCTCAATTATTTATGAAGAAAAAGGGAAATTTGATATTAGTTATGGCGAAGGGCGGTTAGAGTATATTGATGCTGAAACGGGACTTAAAACCAATATCTACATCGGTTATAACGCTACTGTAATCGTCAACGAGCTGAAGTAGGTAAAGCATGTCGCTTGTACGCAAGCCACCTCAAAAAGAGACGCAATAGTGAGTACCGGCAGATAAGTATCAGAGTTTAATTATATGCTTATTTGGAATAGTTTTTTAATAACGAATAACAATGGTATGAATAAAATATTCTTTGGTTTTTTGTGACACTTAACGTTGAAAAATAATAAAATATTTTTGCCAGAAGAGTTTCTATGAAAAGACGTATGCGATTATAATCACACAGTATCCGAAGATATTAGGAAAAACAGTAGTAACTTTTGAAAGAATGAATATGGTTTTTACGCTTATCTGTTTTATGTAATTTTAAGGTATAGGAGATTTTTTGCTGTAAGTATAACTAGTTTAAAAGTTGGTTTTTTAGACAAAAATGGAAAAGATAATATTTATTTTTTATTAAAAAGTTATTGAATAGTGATTTAATTTTTGATAAAATAACATGGAAAGGGGTTTTTAAAAATGAAAAAAAAGAAAATAGTTACATTTGTTGTTGCTTCAGTAGTCGGATTGTCAATGGTACCTTTAGTTGCAAAAGCAGCTGGGGGACAAAATTTTGTTCAAGCACCATCAAAAGATGTACGGGATAATTTGTACTGGGAGATTTCCGACAATCTTTCTCAAACGGAACAATATAATCGTTTGAATGATTTTGAATATGTTTTTGATCAATATGGTGTTGTTCCAATGGAATATATGGATATGGTGACAGAGGTTGACTCGGATTGGGAAGAACCATACCTGAACGGTTTGGAATATGCTGAAAACTTGGAAATTTTGCAGGGAGAGTTTATTGAGGAGATACAAGAATTATCTCCAATAAAAAATTTGGTTAATTTGAAATCGATTTGGATAGAGTATGGTGATAACACAAATTTGAAAGACCTTAAAAATTTAGCAGCGTTAGAAAATCTTAGAATTTATAGTAACGGTTATTCAGACAGTGAGGCTGCCGGTGTAGATGCTAAACCAGATATGTTAGCACTATATGATATTTCTGAGTTATCCAACCTAACAAATTTGACTGAAATTGATGTAAGCACTAGTGGATTACTGCAAACTGTAACGCTGAAAAGGGGAACAACGAGTTACGAAATGTACAGTCCCATAATTAAATCGGAACAATTTGGAGATAAGAAAATTGAGTACAATGCACTTGAATCTAATAGTGATGACGAGTTGTTTACTGAACAAGATAGCTTGCTGAAATGGGAAAACATTTCTCCAGATGCAAAATATCTATCATTTTCTTGGGCTGTTAACAATGGAAGAACAGTTAATTTCCATGGAAATGCATGGATTCCTATTAACTGGATAGATTAATTGTTGCTAAATTGATAAAGTATTTTTTTAAGAATAAACAAAAAGGTATGAGAATAACTCATGCCTTTTTTTGTTTATTTATCTAGTGAATAGTCATGGCTTTGAAAGGGGACTGTTGAGCAAAACGAAGCTTATGAAGCTGAGGTGTAGATGAATTTTTTTAGGAAGCTGTTAAAAGTGAAAAAAGTATAAGAAAACAGGATATTCTCATTTTAGCAAGTGTAGGCATTGTAATAAGTACAACCCAGTTATTTAAAAATGGAATTAGGTACAGCACAGAAAAATAAGGAAGTATGGTAATGCAGAGACCAATGTGCATTTCAAAAAGGAGCAGGAGAGATAAAAAAAGGTGAAAATGCTAAAGCTTGTGACGGGTGTGAGAAAAGATGAGACAAAGGAGAAATTGATCAGGGGTACAAAAAAGGTAGACTTTTCAACGATAAGCGAAGTAGAATAAAATAAATAAATAGAAGAAGTATAGAAGCACATTCTCAAAAAAAGGATAGCAAAAAATGAAGGGGAAATGTTGACAATTTGATTATGTTGAAAAGATTACTATCAGCACTCGTTTATTTTACAAATGAATTTTGTATTTTTACTCAAAAAGAAATTTTAAAAAGGAGGCAAATGTAAAATGAAAAAATTTTTGGCACCAGTTTTACTCATTTCTGTTAGTAGGTTGTACTAGAGGAAACGTTACAATTTCGGAAGAATCTAGTACCAGCATTAAAGAATCAGAGTCATCAACAAGAACATCCAGTTCAGCTCAAAAAACAACTTTTAGTTCTACTTCTGAAATAAATGATGTATCGTCATCAATCAACAATCAAGTTACATTGATAAAGAGTCTACACCTGTACAACAGAGTGAAGAAAGTAATAACAATTTAGAAGAATATTATTACAATGTTATAAAAGATGCTCGGCAAAGACAAATCGACTATATAAATTCTATTGAAGATCCCCAAGTGAAACAGTCTGTTCAAACAAGTCTCGCAGCTGCAATATCAGAGTCTAACAGTTTACAGTTAGAACATCCAGATGATGCCGACGCTATAAATAAAGCACTTCAGAGAGTACTTAATGGAGCTCAGTAATAGTAGGACAATAATCAGAAGAAAATCTGATTGTTGTTCCATTTTTTTGATTTAGGAGTACATAAAAAGCACACAAATTTGTATGATTAAAGTACCTAAACCCAATCAAAAAAAGCGTGCTTTTATGTTTAAGGAAATTAGGGGAATAAATATGAGGGGAAAGGTTAGCTTGTAATGACTGCTTATTTAGAAGCTGGGAAACAGTACTCCATTTTTGTGAAAACATGTTATAAAGCATTTATCTAAAAAAAACAATGAGGGGCTGATAGGATTGATAGAAAAGAATAGATATAAGGCTGCTGATTTTATTTCTAAAGTGAGCTTACTGGATATGAAAGTAGATAACGAAATCACTATTTCTGAGAAACATGATATAGTGATTTATTTAGAGCCTATTCAACGTGTAAAGTTTAATGAGTTGATAAAATGGTTTGAAACAATATGCATGGCTGTTCCAGATTTGGATAATCAAGTACAAGAATATTTTGAAAACAAAGATTCGATTGATGGTTTTCCCTTTGATCTAGCAGTGATATATTTTGAAGGAAATACAATTACTATGGATTATTGGGGAAGAAATTGTAATACTCAGTTTGATATGAAATTTATTTTTGATGGTAAAAATTGGCAAAGGATAGAAGGAAACGCTGTTCATTAGTTGTCATATTCTCAAAAGAGTTAGTAAAGAAGAGTTTGAAAGGGAACATCAAAAAGCTACCCCAAAACTGGGATAGCTTGCATAAATTTATATATATTTGTAATTAGTTTAGTATGGATTTCCAGAGGAGTCAGTTTCTGTAACTACTCCTTGTGGAGATACACGATAAAACCCATAGCTTCAGGGAATAAAATCATTGCTCATATATGCAATAATCTTGGGGCTTGGGGTAAAGGTTTTGTACTAGCAATCTCAAAAAAATAGAAAGAGCCAGAAATTGCATATAGAAAATGGTATCGAGAAAAGGAACAGTTTGATTTAGGAGAGATACAAGTTATTTCAGTAACAAAGGATATCGAACTATTATAAAATATAAGAATGAACAGATCCTTGATGAATGCCATTCAAAGTAATAAAGTTCAAAAATCGCAGTAAATTTCTGTTTAACTTCTCAAATAAAAGACAATTTTTTTATGAATTTACATACTAAAATAAAGAATGCGGCTACAATTTAGATATTTTGTCTAGTTTTAGTATGAGCATATTGAACTGCTTCTTCTTTTGACGAAAAACTCTCTATTTTTGTATCATTGAAAATAACAACAAAGTCTTTGTTTCCTCTAACTACAGTATACATTTTATTGCTTTATATACAATATACATTACTCAGATGGATAAAGCAAAGTTTTACTGATTATCCTATTAAAAGTTATGTTAGTCTACCTGTAAGTATGTTTTAATTGCTACACTAATAATCTGCCAGTAGTGTAAATTATGGGTATACTTAAAATTTACTTTTACCCACATTGATAAATCAGTATTTTTAATGTAAAATTTAAGTGTAAATTAAATGGTTTTAAAATGAGGGATAAAAATGAGTAGAATTGGGTATATTCGAGTTTCTGCAAAAGATCAAAATGAAGCAAGGCAAAAAGAAACGTTTCAGAAATTGAATGTTGATAAAATTTTTATGGATAAGCTGAGTGGAAAAGATACTGAGCGGCCAGAATTTAATAAAATGCTGGAATACACACGTGAGGGAGATACTGTAATAGTAAAAGAAATTGCCAGGCTAGGGAGAAACAACAAAGAACTGACAGAGACCCTAGATTATCTAACAAACAAAGGTGTGACCGTAGATATTTTGAATTTACCTTCCTTCAATGATGTACAGGACGAAAATCTAAAGCGGCTTTTAACAAATCTGATTTTAGAGATATATAAATATCAAGCAGAAAATGAAAGAAAAGAAATACTGGAGAGGCAGCGGCAAGGAATTGAAATTGCTAAGAAGAAAGGTGTGTACAAGGGCAGACCGACAACATACACTCACGATGCAAAAGATCCGCAAAAGCGAATAACGTATTTTAAAATTCTTGAAATGCTAGAGGGTGGGAGTCCAATAAAAAGGATTTCAGAAGAAACGGGAGTGTCCCGTCCTACAATCTATAAAATAAGAAAGCAGCTAGAATAACACTCAAAACTTACAGCAAAATCTAAATATCATAAATTTACGTTTGTGAGAGAACGATTCTAAGCTCATTTCGAGCTTTTCTGATTAATAACTCTGGGTAAAAGTTCTCAGAAACGGACGTTTTTGAGAAAAGAAAAAAGTTCCCTCAAAACTGAGATAGCCAAAAAAAGTTTGTTGAAGAGAACGGGATTAATTTGAATTAATAGTAGAGTATAGAAGTATGATTGTCAATGCTACAAGTAAACTAGTCAGGAGGAATTTGAATGGATGTATCAGGATTCGATATTGAGATAACAAACGGGAGTAAGTATTATGATGTGTCAATTAAAGAAGAGATTTATAAACAACCGGTTATCTTTCATGAAGTCCTTGGTTTTCACGTGATTTACGACTTCGAATACGATGGCTGTTGGGTTGTTGTTCAAAAAATAGATGTAGAAAACAAGTTGTTATCTGTCTTTCTGCAAAAGAGTTCTTATTAGTAAACTGTATTCAAAATAAATGATTGTTCGGAACCATAGAGAAAATTCTCCGGCAGCAGTCATGAATCTACCAGGATATTTTTTCTAAAAGTGAATGAAAAAATTCCTGATGACGAAAATAGTTCGACTTCTAAAAAAAGTAATAACAGAAACATAAATTTTAAATGAAGGATAGGTGTAACGAGTATGAAAACACTATATTTAATGAGACATGGACAAACACTATTTAATTTACTTGGTAAAATCCAAGGAGCATGTGACTCGCCTTTAACTGAACAAGGAATAAATCAAGCTCAGATTGCTAGGAAATATTTTCTGGATAATGACGTAATGTTTGATTACGCGTACTCGTCGACACAGGAGAGGGCTGTTGATACTGCAGAAATAGTATGTGACTACAAAAGTGTTATACGTTTAAAAGGTATAAAAGAATGGAACTTCGGTTTATTCGAGAGTGAAAGTGAGAAATTGAATCCAAAAATAAGAGAAGGAGAAACCTCGTATGGAGACTTTTTTGTAGATTATGGTGGAGAATCTAGCGAACAAGTACAAAGCAGAATGAATGCTACTCTTATTGAGATTATGGAAAAAGAATATCATGATAATGTTCTATGTGTTAGTCATGGTGGGTCTATGTATCGATTTATTCAAAAATGGCTCTCTCAAGAGCAAATTAGAACTATAAAATTTACTAATTGTTGTATTTTAAAATTTGAATATTCAGAGGGTAAATTTACATTTAAAGAATCAATTAGCCAAGATTAGTAATTCTCAAAAAGGATAGTAGAGACAGCACCTAACAAAAATTATTAGGTGTCATACTCTACTACTTTAGTGTTTCAAAATAAAATTTTAAGCCAATCTTCCTATCACAATTGCCGAATACATATATCCAACACCTTTTTGAGCACGACTCATAGAGTGCTGAATTTCAACTTTAAGATTGGAAGACTGTAATTCGTCAATAGCGATTTTAAGCCGCTCTTGATACTCTTTTGCATTGCTAGCTTCAACCAATTTTGTTAGGCTAATCTTAGTCATGTAATCACCTCCCTTTTCAATTATAGCAAATAATAACAATCGTTTTATAATTTGTTTATACGATTTTGAGTAGTGAAATAAATTCTCAAAAAGGATTGTTAAAGGTGTGAAGGGAAGCAGTGCCTAAAATTCACGGTAAGGTTAACATTTTAAGAAATTAATTTTCCTATAGAATTTACAATAATTTAGAGTTATAATTAACTATCTTAATGTAAGGGAGTGTTTTTTTTGAAAAAGATATTGTTTAGTTTAGGATTTGTAGGGGTGTTAACATTGTTTATGGGAACACTACAAGTAAACGCAGAAGAAACTGCAACTATTTATGAAGATACTAATTTGTCAGGAAACTCAATTGATCTAAAAACAGGAATGTACGAAGAGGAATATGTAGATAAAAAAGATAAATTCAATTACCGTAAGATTATTAAGAATTATGATGGCAAGTCTGTTGGAAATGATACTATAAGTTCATTAAGTATACCTAAAGGATTTAGAGTAATCTTGACTGAAAATAATGATTTTAAAGGAAGAACACGGTCAATTGAAAATCGTTATGATGTTGAAAATCCAGTAGAAAGAAATTCCACACTTAATTATTCCACTATTGAGGCTAGTGAAATATTGAATTTATCCTCTTACCAATTTGACAATAAAACTTCTTCAATTATTGTTGAGGAAATGAAATATGATCCAATCTCTCCTGTTGTATATGAAGATAGTGAATTTCGTAAGCCTTCTAAGCCATTGGCTAGAGGTGATTACAAAAAAAGAGATTTACCATTTGGAAATGACAAAATATCAGGAATAAGAGTTCCAGAAGGATATAAAGTTCGGATGTGGGATGATGATAATTATAATGATAGAAATTACACCTATGTTGGTCCAACGACTATTCCATTTTTAGAAGGATTTAATGATAAAGTATCTTCCATGAAAATAAGATATGCATGGGAAAATATTTAGATATGACAGCAATTCAAAGATAGTAATTATTCGCATTACTGTATTTATCAGTTGGTATGTGAATGTAACTAGAGAATTTTATATACAAGTCATTTTTGCATGATATTAGTGAAGGAAGGCTGATCAGCCTTCTTTTTTTAACACTCTTTTATCTAAACAATCAATAGGAGGAAAAGATGTTTGAAAAAAATAATTCAGAATTGGATCGTGTAATTTTAAAGTTATGGACGCATAGTAATGTTTATGAAATAGAAAATCGTCAATATGATTTTTTTGTTTCTCGATTACTTTGTCCTCGGTGTGGAGAAACAAATCTGCCAGGGGAGAAAGTCTTAGCAGCTACATCAGTTTTGAGTCCCGATGATGGAGATATCTATATTTGTAATGAGTGTGCTTTGCCAGATAAAACGAGCAGAAGTGTAGAAGACTTCAGAGACTGGGCGATTGCTGATGAAAGGTTTACTATCAAGTAAGATGCACATGAAAAAGGAGAGAAGGAAATGTTTACAAAGATTTGGGTAATTATAAAAGATGAGGCATATCGATTAGTTGTGGATTAGTATTGTTTCATACTATTGATGTTTTACATGGGGATAGGTTACTCACTTTTCAAAGGAAATATCCTTCAGCATATACCTGGGATAAATGAGTTGTTTCAGTCGTTTGTAGAGAATGGGATGGCGTCTCTGTGGGGAATCGTTCTATTGGTTAATTCGGCAGCGGGAGGAGTAGGCATATTCCTAGTTCTATGGTGGATGTTGTTATCTCGGCGAACAAAATCCTTTAGACAAGAAGAAAATGTATTAAAAATGTTTACTTTCTGTTTGAGGTATTACTTCTATTCTGCTTGTCTCTATTTATTGACAATCATGGGTGTCATAGGAATAGAATCAAATGATTGGATCAGCTTGTTAGGGGAAGAATTAGGAGTATCACTGTTCGGAATTGTAACACTATTTATCTCTGGTATTTTTAGTCTTATTTATATTTTTTCTTCTCATAATATATCTTATGAAGATTTAGAGTTGTCATAATAAAAGCTGAAAAATTGAAATAGTCATGTGAAATGGATAGCTGCTCTAGGGATTCTTCCTAAAGATGCAGCTATCCATTTTACGTATACTCAAAAAGTTCAAAAAATCGTGGTACACCCTAAAAAGAAAGATATTCAGTCGATGTTTCTAAATGATATTTCCACAAAAGATAATTGTTGGGAGTTTTACGATTATGAAGAAAGTGACTGTTATCAAGTAGCAAAAATTCCTGAAGAAAATCATTTATTCTGTGCTTGCGGACGAGAGGTGAAGTATCAGTTCCTCTTAAGATCAAAAAAAACGAAGGAGATTATTGGTCTTAGTTTGAAGCACTTTTCAGAGCACACGAATATCCCCGAAAAAATAGCCAGAAACGTGCGTGAGGGTATTCAGAAAATTGATAGGCATTTGGATGATATCTTGTTAAAAGTGAGTCGTGGTGAAGGATTTCAACCGTTTATATCTGATGCTATTAGTTTATATAGTGAGCAGATAACTTTTCCTAATTTGCTAAAAGAAAGAATGAGTGAATTCCTCAAGGTTGACTTGCCTATGAGTACCAGGGATAGTCGTGAAGTGAATCAAATCATTGTTGAGTATAAAAGTATTCAAAGAGAAAAAGGATACAAAGAAGAACAAAATCATTATGAAGAGTGGTTGAAATCAAGAAAAAGACCTAGTAGCTTTCGCGATGATGAATTTTTAGGGGATATTATAAAGATAATTGATCTGTATTATGTAGAAAAAGATGTAATCATTGATATAAATCAAATAGCGATTTTGTTAAAGAGAAATTCTGGATATGTTCATGAACGCTTAATCGGGTATGTTGGACCGGCGATGGAATTAATTTCGAAAGAGATATGCCCTGGTCACTTGATTCAAGAATCTCATTTCACGTATAAGAAATTGAAATCAGAACCATTGGCATGATTTTGGAAATAACCAAATGAAAACATGAGAATTATGATCAATAACTAAAGTAACATATATAAAATTTTTGAAAAAGAAATCTAATAGATTGTTTTTTATTTTTATTTGTTTTTAACTATTTACATTTATATCAAAAGTGATATGATATAATTGTAAAAAAAAACATTTGGAAAGGAAGAAAAAAATGAAAAAATGGATATTTGGAGTAGCATTAGTAGTAAGTAGCTTATTTTTAGGAGCTGGCTATCAAGCAGAAGCACAGGTGACAGAAAATGGTGGAGCAAGTAGTATACAGCCACTTCTAAGCCCATTAGTTTATGAACAAACATTGAAGTCAGGGGATTCTGTTCAGCTGAATTTGGGGGCATTTTATGATGAAAACTTTTGTTCAAAATATACTTTGAAAGTGAAGGTAGATTCACCAAACAATCAAAGTATAATAGTTCGCAAAGAAGTAGGTTTTCGAAATCAACCTCAAACCGTTGAGACTAAATACTTTTACAGTAACGGATTTACATGGAATTTTTCTTTGGAAGAAAATGTAAACCCTGACCCTTGGTATATACATGGAACTACAAAATTGACAATCACTAATTATGAAGCAGCGCCGATTACAATAAAATATGGAGTTTCTTCTGGAATCCATGTCAAAGGCCAATGTGTAAACTATGGAGATATCGACTTTAGTTTATAATCATGAATGTGATTATAATGTGTCCATAATGAATAAAAGCACCTACTTAAATACTGAGTAGGTGTTTTTTGATATATATTTAAAGTCCAGTTTTGTAACTCATTTTCTGAAGAAGAAGCACCTACGAAAGACTACAAGATAGCGGTGGCTGAAGATGGTTTTAGTTTAGAGTAAAGGTAAAAAATCCTTTTTATACACTCTTTTATGTAAAACAATGTACTTTAAAGATGTAATCCCAATAAAGAAATAGCAAACTCCCTCTTTTACATTTAGCATACCTTCTTGATAGAATATAGGAAAGACTATCAAGGAGGTTTTTCTATGTGCGGAAGGTATTTTCTTGACGATGAAATTGAAGCAATCAAAGAGATTATTCGAGAAGTTGAACGAAAAAATATGAAGGCTGCCACAGGAGAAATTTATCTGTCAAACGTAGTACCATTGATTACAAGGGATCAATCTTCAGATGAAATTGACTATCAGTCAATGAAGTGGGGCTTCAAAGGCTTTAAGGGATCTCAACTGATAATTAAGGCTAGGTCAGAAACAGTAGCCGAAAAAAAGATGTTTTCAGCTGCATTCAAAAAGATCGGTGTGTGTTCCCAACAAGTGGATTTTACGAGTGGAACGGCCAGAAAGAAAAATTCCTATTTACTGAAGGTGGATCAGAGTTGTTGTATTTGGCTGGATCTTATAAAAAATTTGATGATGGTCAACGCAGCATTATCTTAACGACAGCTGCCAATGATTCTGTAGAGCAGATTCACAAGCGAATGCCAGTCATAATAGAAAAAAAGGCTATCGATGCCTGGTTGAGTGATGAAGAATTTGCTGAAGACTATCTGAAGAAAGAAATGCCAAAACTGATAAGTAAAGTTGTCTAAATGAAGGGCATAAAATGTTTTCTCCATTTAAATTGAATAGACATGCAAAATGGACGTGTGAAAACAGTAGAAAAACTGAATTCTTATAAGTCCACTTTTTGTATAGGGAAATTTTATTCTAGCTGCTTCCTATCTGAAGGAGGTGCGAAAGTCATTTTTAAGTGAAAAATATTGTTTAACAAAAACGAGGATTTTAAGAAGGAATGATGGATTCATTGTTATTCATTTTTAATATTAATTAAATTATTAAATACTTTTTGGAAATGGATATTAAATTCGTAAAACATCGAAATAAAACGAATTTCAACTTTTTTGAAAGCATTCTCTTGAATTTACATATGTAATTTAGAATTTAATAAGTATATAAATTATCTACAAAGTTAAAAAAGACTTATAGTACTAAACATAATTATTTTCTCAAAAGTTGTTTAAAATAAAAACTAAGGTGAAAGTTCCCGAAATAATAAGTGACACTTTCTCAAACCGTAACTGTTGTCGTTTACTGATTGAAGTAAGTGACAATATAGATTTTGGAAAATGACAATCTCAGAGGAAGATACTTAAAACAAGTGGTGAAATGTAAAAAATATTAAGTTTCAGTGATATTATGCAAATAGTAGATACAATACTTGCTTAATAATTAAAAAGTCGTAAACTAGAGGGGATTCTGAAGGAGTGCTGAGTTTAACATAGATTTTGTTGTATGATTGTTATTTTTATTGTTTATTTGAACTCATTTAAGAATGGAGAAATGTACAATGTATGGCTTGACAATAAAAAAAATAAGACACGGAAAAGGTTTGACGCAAAAAGACGTTTGTACTGGAATCGTTACGTCAAGTTATTATAGTAGAATTGAACGTGATGTTAGCTTGCCTACAATTGAAGTATTTCTGAAAATACTTCAAACATTAGATGTAACTTTTGATGAATTTATGTATATCCATAGGGGGTACACTGAAAGTTGGGAAAACAAATTATGGTTTAATATTACGGAACTATATCATACAAATGATATAGAAGGATTGGAACAAACAAAAACCATGCTTCTTAAAAGGAAAAATAAAATAAGTGAACTCTATGTTGATGTTGTAGAGATATTTATCATGCGGTTATCAAATATTTTTTCTACAAGACATCAAGCCGAAAAATTGATTAAAAGGCTAATGAGAATTGAAGACTGGACTAGTTCAGAAGTGAAAATTTTTATTTCTCTAATGGATCAGATATCTATGGAAACTTTATTTACTATAGTTAACAGGCTATTAAAAACAAAAAAATTGTATACGTCATCGAAAGGCTACAACTCGTATTACAATAAGATACTGATCAACACCATATTAATGTGTATTGAAAATCGTGATGTATCAAATGAATGGTACTATCTTACTAAACTAAAAGATAATCTGGAAGTCAGAGATATGTATAGCAAGAATATGTGTCTGTATTTTGAAGGAATATTTTTTTATCTTTCAGGGAATATAGAAATAGGCGAGGAAAAGATTGAGCAAGCATTCTGTATATGGAAAACGTTGGATATGGAAGATTTTTCTAAGAAATATGAAAGTTATTTTGAAAATTTGAAATCCAGCGTATAAAGAACTTTAAATATTGAAAGAGTGTGTAAAAGACAAAATAAAGAATTTTTTATCTTGTTTAAGTTCATTGTCAGGACTAATCTCTGGTAAATTATTAGGTGTTTATTCAAGATAAATCATATAAAAAGAGAGGGATAAAAGCCACTCTCAAAAAGAAAACAAGTCTGATTTTCATGATCAATGTGAAAATCAGGCTTTTTTTCTTTCCGTTTATTTCTTTCCTTGTACTGCCCTAATTTCCCTAGATTTAGGAACATGAGGATCAAACCAACATCAATCATCGTTCCTTGTTTTCCACGCCTGCTGAACTGACTTATGATGCGATAGCTGATTTGATCGTGGTTGGTTAACCACCACATACGATAGCTATCCTCTAAGAGAAATTCAGTCTTTCTACCTTAAAGGACTTGTTGGGGTACGTGTATATAAAAACTTTCAACATCATTTTGTAATGAAAAGTTTTAGCGACATTGCTCCGACCAAGTTATTGATCGCAAAAGTGAGACATTCGATTCTTGAAAAAACTGCTCCAGTTCTAATAGTAAAATTGTTTGATCGATGGTATAAACTTTAAACGTAAAAGCACTCTCCTCTGTATTTTTGGTTAGTCACTTCTATTTTACAGGTGTGTGTGCTTTTTGTGTACCTTTAATCAAAAAAAGGGGGATAATAATCATATTTATTACTTACTATTAGAATGCTATTTTTTCTTAATGTGTTTAATTAAAAAAATAAAGTTGAGTATAGAACACTATGTATGTAATAACCTAAGAACATCTGAGAAAAATAAAAAAGACTTATAGTACTAAAAAAAATAAATTCAGTATTTTTTTGTTTAGAATGAAGAAAGATTGAAAATAAATTTATTTAAACATTAATAAAATATTTAGACTGAAATTCGGAAATAGAGGTGTTTCAGTGGGCATAAAAATGATTGGAGAAGAAACTATGAAAATTGGAATAGTAGATACTGAGCAAAATTTTTTTAAGACTTCACTGCTTATTAATCTACAGCTCATTCATTAGAATGCAAAAAAGTTATGGTCATAAGCGATTTACAAGATGTAGTGATGTTGTTTATTGGAATGAATTTCCATTTGCTTCGCCGTACGTTTGTTACACGGTGAACATGGTATTAATATTGCCAATCTCAGTAAAATCCTTGGCCATCAACCAATCAAAATAACATTAGATACATATACTGACTCATTATTGGAGAATCGACGAGCAGTTATCCGAACCCTTGATCAAGTGGTTGCTTATTCTGGATAAACTGTCATTAACATGGTCAGAAGTCTCTAGAAAGTCTATGATAGCGTAGTGTTATCACGCTATTTCCTGATTGTATAAGAATTGAGAAAAAAATAAAGAGATATGTTTTAACTATAATGACAGGAGAAAAAAATGCGAGTAATTGGATTTGTTACTACTGAAAATGACGACAATTATTTATCTGAAATTTATGCTGAGTACTTGCCTGCTGAAAACTATAAATTAACTAAAGTTAATAATAAAAAGGATATTAATAAAGTTGATGGCATTGTTATTCATTTAGCAACTTCAGAAAAACTCTCGGAAGTTTACGAATGGGTTATAGCTAGTAATCAGGAATGTTCAAGCTCGTTTGTTTGGATAGTCTATTCAAATTGTACTGACATTGAAAAAAAAGTGTTTCTTCAATTGGGAGTTAATGGGATTTTTCATCAAGAAGCTTCTGAAGAACTGACCTTGACAATAAAAAACACCTTCTCGAGGTATTCTACTCAAATTAAAGAAGAAAAAAGAGATGTTTCGATGTTCGAATTGAATTTGACGAACTTAAGTGTTTTTTGTGATGGGAGAGAAATAAGGCTGACTCGCTCAGAGTATCAAGTGTTAGCTGTTCTTTGTGAGAGACCAAATACAGCAATTACTTATGAAGAATTATTTGAGAATCTCTGGGGAGTACCTGGATCTAACAAAGTATACAGAGTTTCAAATGTGATTTTTCGTTTAAGACAAAAATTGAAAGATAGAAGAGACCTAATTGTAACGGTTCGTTCCAGAGGATATTTGTTAAACATTTAATTTTAAGGAGAAACTTGATGGAAAGTAAGGATTATACAGAAAAAGTAAACTCCAAAAGAAAAAAGAAAAAAAAGAGTGAACTCAAAAGAAAGCACAAGGGGAACGCTAGATTAAAAAATAAAAAAAGGACCCGATCGGTTAAAATTTCAAAGAAAAAGAAGGCTTTCATTTTTTTGTGGAATATTCTTTTTTATGTTTTGATGTTAAGTGCCCTAGCAGGTTCAGTGATGATGGCTGTTATGCAACAACAAGATAAATCACTGGCGGGTTACCGAATGTTTGGAGTGTTGACCAACTCTATGGTTTCGCCTGGAGATAAGATTAAGTCTGGTGGATTTCGTGCAGGAGATTTATTAATAATTAAAGAAACTCCGGAAGAAGAAATCAAAATTGGCGATGTTATCACGTATCATCCTTCAACTAATCCAATTAATAAAAGCACAAACTATTTAACACATAGAGTTGTAGAGATTAAGGAAGAATTTGGCAATGAAAAAGGAATCTATTTTGTCACTCGAGGAGATGCCAACCAAACAGATGATATGCCAATTAGTGCGGATTCTCTGGTTGGGAAAGTAACATGGAAGGTACCTAAAATTGCTGGAGTACTGAATTTTATACGAGAAAATCTTTTTGTTTCGGTGATTTTTATCGTCTCAGTTTTGGGATTTGTTTGGGTCATGCAAAATTATATATTGACAAGCAAAACCACAACTAAGAAAAAACAGAAAAAGAAAAGAAGAAAGAGAAAATAATATTATCTCGTTTGTAATTTTTGAATTATAACACACGGTATTTCCCTTTTTATTAGGGTTAATATAAACAAATTTCAAGGAGGAAACACAAATGAAACAAACTAAGAGTAAGAAGAAGTGGGTAGCAGCTGCAACCACACTTGCAACTGTCGCAGTTTTGGCAGGTACATTTGCATGGTTTACAAGTGCAGATAGCGAGACCAACCATTTTGAGGGAGAGATTGCTGGAAATGATGTAGAGGTAGTCGAAAACTTTATCCCTCCAACCGATTGGAAACCAGGAGAAGATGTAAATAAGGATGTATCCATTTTGAACTCTGGGAACTATGATTCGTTGATTCGCGTTTCATTTGACGAAATTTTGAACACCCTAGTTGATCCTAGTGCAATATCAATCGATACAACTACAGCTGTGGCAGCACTTGATGCAAAAACTAAAGAGCAAATTTATCTTTATCCATTAAGTGAAGAAGCATTAGTTACAGGTACTTGGACTGATGTAACAGGTAAACTTTCTGCTCCAGTAGCTGATTTTGTAGTAGCTAGTGGTGAGTATGCGGGAACTTATAAGTTTGCAGTTAGCGAACAAGCTACGACAGTTGGTTCTGAAACAACATACAAGAATGTTGCTTATTGGACTAATGGTACTGATAAATATTATGCAAAATCAGGTGGAATTAATCGTGCAGATGATGGAACAATCACTCTACAACACACTCCTGAGCTTAAATACGTAGATTTAACGACTAATGAAGTTACATTTGATTGGACTCTTTCTCCATATGCTCCAACATTTACTGTTGGAACAGATGGTACCGCTAAGATTAAAGCGGGTAGTGATGCAAAAGGAAATGTTGAATTGAACTTTGTAAACTTATCGGCTACACCAACAGCAGACAAATGGTATTACAATGCAGCGGATGGTTACTTCTACTTTGTAGCAATTGTACCGTCTCAAACTCAAACAGCGCAATTATTAGACTCTGTTAACTTGAATAGCGCAGCAGATAATTCATACAGTAAATTGTCATTCGATTTAACAGTTAATGGTAAAAGTATTCAAGCAACAGCGGAAGCAGTAGACAGTTCAGATTGGGTGAATGCTACTAACGGAAGTTTGAAAACTGCTCTAGAAGGTCTATTTTAATAAGTGAAAAAACAGTTATGGGACTAATGAAGTGATTGAAGGGGGTAGAGGTAATAACCTCTACCCTTACTTTAATTCTTTGGGAGGAAGTAGATGAAACGAAAAAACTGGAAATATACAATAATCTACGTGTTAGTTGTAGCAATTGTTTCTCTAATTTTATGGCCGACTTCTACGCAAGCTCAGTCAAAGGAACTTCCCCAGGGGATGGTCATAGGGGATGATCAAGGCATTTTTGTGAAAAAAAACGGTAAATATTTGGTGGAAGTAAATGATGTTATGCCGGGTAAAAAATGGCATACTACTATTTCGATGATAAATATGGAAAAAGATACACCATATAGTTTAACTATGCTTATTTCAAAGCCTAGTCTTATCGCCGGCAGCCTGGATTTATCAACAGCAATTCAAATGAAAATAACTTATGAAAATGAGATAGTTTATGAAGGGCCTGTATCGGGTATTAATTTAACACAGAATTTACAAAATACAGCGTTAGAATTAGGTACTTTTAAAGCTGGAGATAGTCGTGCCATGGAAGTAGATTTTTCTCTCTCGGGAGAATACACAAAAAAGGATTTTTCTGAGAAAAATGTTATGGAAAATGTTTGGAACTTTTATGCAGTGAAAACAAAATCAACTGATTCAAATGAAATTGAAAATAATAAACCTTTAGGAAAACTACCTCAAACAGGCGAAGAGTGGCGACAGACGATTTTATATGTATGTTTAGGTCTTTTTTTACTACTAATTGTTTTGTTGTTTGGAAAAGAAAAAAGGAAAAAGAAATAGAAAATATATGTATATTACTTTTTGTTTTCTCACAGCAAAATATAGTGAAAGGAGAACGGAAAATGTCAAAAAAGAAAATTTACGCCAAAAAAAATTGGAGTAAAAAGGCTATTAATTGGATTGGTCAACGAAATAAATTAGTAATATGTATAGCTACATTAGGCACTGTATTTTTAAGTACATATGCGTGGTTTGTTTCTGCTGATTCAGAAAAGAATACGTTTGAGGGAGCCAGTCTGGTGGCTGAAATTACTGAAGTGTTTACTCCAAATTATGAATGGCAACCTGGTGAAGATACTACTAAAATTGTTTCTGTGACTAATACGGGTGAAACGCCTGCAATTGTTAGGTTGTCATTGTATGAATTTTTCTTGAGTTTTCAGATAGATGTAACTGATCAAACTGGCGATGGGAATCTGAAAGAATCAGGAGTAACTGTTATGCCTAGTGTAGATGCCGACAATACTGACACTTGGGCGCCAGCAGTAGCAGCAGCAGGAACATTTACCCAGGATGGTCATAACTATATTGCTGCAGAAGCAATCATTTCTGGAGAGTCAGATCGATATGAATATGACAATGTAGTTAGAGATACAACTGCTCCTCTTAAGTATTTAACTTTAAATTTTTCTTCAAATTTTAAAACAGCGATACCACCTGCAGGGGCGCAAAAATATTGGATTTACGAAAATGGTTACTTTTACTATTCGGAAATTTTACAACCTGGAGAGGAAAGCTCACCATTATTAGATAGTCTTACTTTGTCCAAAAATTTGCCTAACAAGTATAAAGGTTCTTTGTATAAGCTAAAGATATTTATGGATGCACATGATGCTACACCTGCGATAACAGGCGCATGGGGTGTAAATTCGGGTGGAGATGTTTATCAAATGTTAGAAGCATTGATTGTTTCTGTCGAAGATTAGAGGCAAATACTATGATAGAAAGGAGAGTAGCGAATTAATGAGAAAGAAAAATGGAAAGCTTCTTCTTACGTCATTAACAACTATTTTTATAGGATTCATTTTCGCCTATAGTATCCAAATAACGTATTCAGCATTGACGGATCATGACAAAAAAGAAAATAGTTTTCAAATTGGTAACTTAAATACAACGATAAAAGAAGAATTTGATCCACCAAAAGAATTTGAGCCTGATAAAGAGTATGAAAAGAAAGTGGAAATAAAAAATACTGGTAGTTTAGATAGTTTTGTTCGAGTCTTAGCCCTGCCGGTCATAACTGCGGAAGCAGACGATGGTACTACAATCGTGCTTAGTGCAACAACAGATGGAGCAACTCCAATATTAACAATTGACTATAATTTGGTAGATTGGATAGATGGCAAAGATGGCTATTTCTATTATAAAAAGAAATTGGTAACAGGTGAAAAAACCGCAGCGTTATTTTCAACAGTAAAAATGAATAAGGCTAATATATCAGAGGAGTACAATAGGGCTAAATTGACTTTTGAAATAAAAGTTGAAGGAATTCATACAACAAAATATGCTTATCGTGATGCTTGGTGGGGAGGGAGTGTTCCACCGACAGGATCTGAATTAGCTGAGGTGGATAATACACTGAAAACACAGACAATAGACTAAATAGATTATAGGGAATAAGGAGGGGAATATTTTATGAACTACAGACATTTAAACCTCTTAAAAAGACTGATATTTCCAGTTTTTTTAATGGCTATTAGTTTAAGTTTTCTGCTTTTTCCATCTAGTGTATCGGCGGTAGAACATGAAGAAATTCGTGATGGCTTGCAACAAGGTGAGGTCCGTGTAACTAAGTCAGCTGAACCAGTGGAAGGTATGGTCAATCAATGGGATGTCACAGTCAAAGTAGAGGGGAGGAATATATTTCCGCCTCCAGATACAGATATTGTCCTAGTAATTGATAACTCCAATAGTATGCGAACACAGGATGATGGTTGGTTTACACCAACAAGAATGGATAAGGCTAAGAGCGCTGCCTCCAAGTTTATAGAACAAGTACTACAAGAAGGTTACAATAATCGAGTAGGAATTGTTACATTTGGGGGCTCAGGGACAAGAAGAGCAGATTTAGAGAGTTATGAAAAAAAGAATGATTTGTTAACGATAATTAATGGCGGTTGGTGGGGAATTATTCCAGACTTTGGGATCCAAGCTGATGGAGGTGGTACGCATACTCAGGAAGGTATACGAATGGGCATGCAACTCCTTGAAGAGCAAGCGGTGGCCTCTAGGCGAATATTAGTTCTTATTTCAGACGGAGTTCCAACCTATAGCTATCAAGTTGAAGCACCGTATACAGATCGAGACTATATGATAAATGATACTGCTAACAATAGATATGTAACTAGCGAGAATATACCTGAAGAAGGTTTTAGATATCCGTGGGCGGTATGGTCAAATCGAATTGGTAATGGGAGTCAAATGTTTTTAGGTAATGGTAACCTATGGTTCCCCAATTCTTATATTTCTATGGGGAATAATGCCATATCTGAAAGTAATATTTGGAAAGGAAAAACAAACACGAAATTAAATGGTCCTGTTGCAACAGATGTATACACTATTGGAGTTGATATGGATAGCTCTGATGAGGAAAGCTTTATTGGATATGTTGACGTTGAGTATCAAGATGAAGCTGGAAATGTGCTAGATACTAGGACATTATCCGGTGAAGTAGGCATCGATTCTTATGAAACTGAGAAGCTTGATTTTGCAGGTTACACATTCAAGTCAGTTACAGGAACTACAAGTGGCAAGTTTGGTGAGGAGACTATCAAAGTTGTTTATACATACACTAAAATAACTAAATCAAATCTAAGCGAAACAACTACGGCCACTAATTTTGAAACCAATTTAGCAAAAAACAATTTTTTAGAGACTACATCGCAAACAAGTGAAAGTGAAGAAAATGACCCAATTCTTCCTTATGCAAGTCAGTTAGGATCAACTAAGGCCACCTCTTTAGTGGCTTCCAATGGTTCAGAAGTACTAAAAAGAATTGCCTCAAAACCAAATATGTGCTTTTCTGTTAATGGAAATGGTTTAGAAAGAGCTTTAGCACAAATAGGAAATGAGATACTTTCAGCTGTTAAAGATGGAACAGTTACCGATCCAATGGGAGAGGGATTTGAGCTGGCAGAAGGAGCGACCAACATAAAGGTTAGTCAAGGATCTTATACTGCTGATACAACAAAGACACCTAATACAATTAAGTGGGATGTGGGGACATTAACTGTACCAGTGAGTGATGATCCTGATGAAGACATCATGTATGCAACAATGACTTACAGAATTAACGCAAATCAAGGAGTACTTGGAGAGGGAGTAATGTCAAGTGATGGTTACGCCAAAACCAATGGGGTAACTAAGTTCAATTATATAGACTCCAAGAATGTCAATAAAGAAAAAGAATTTGTAGTACCTTCTGTAAAACCAACAATTGTTTCGCTAAAAAAACTATTACTTGATTCAGATGGCAATACAGTAACTAACAGTGATGAAAGTTTTAAAATTAATCTTGACGAATATGGTTTGGGAATAGCGGGGCATATTATTAAGGCTAATGAAGAGGTTAAGATTGTTCATCCTTGGAAAGCCGATACTAAGTATTCTATTGAAGAAATATTGGATGTAAGTCAGGAATATGATGTTTCAATTGCGATTAATGGTCAAACTACAACAGGAACACAATCGAATCTGATTTTCCAAAAGATCGCTACTGAAAATTTCTATGAACACCAGAATATCATAGTAACGAATAAGGTAAAAGGTACAGTTGATCCAAAAGATAGATATCTCTACATTAGGCAATGCGTTGTAGATCCAAATTCTGACTTAGTTATTCCTAGTAAAGGATTCTATGTTAGTGTGTTTGCAGAATCTAGAGGATCAATGATGAATCTAATTTCAGGTAGTACAACAAATAATTTACCAACTAATGTGACTACTAGTTTGTTTACCAAATATAAGTTGCCAGCGGAATATGATGATTTTAACAAACTAGAAATAACTGATAGTGTTCCAGAATATTATGAACAGATAGGATATGTTGTGACTAAAGATTCAATTGATGTGGGTAATAATCATATTTCAACAAATACAACTACATTTATTAGTCAAAGTAGAGGTAGTATAGCCGATTATACAGATACTAATGAAAATTGGGTAACTATTTTTATTACACCTAAACTAGGTAGTGACGACGAGGATAATCCTAGACCTTATAGTTGGGATTACAAGATAAATCAGTTCGGTTAAAAATTGTAATGGTTTAATGTTTATGAAACTTTGATAATGTTGAAAATTGTTTTTAGGAGAATATAATCTTAATAAGGTAGGGAGGGATTACATTGAAGAAATTGAATTTTACTTTAACAAAAGTCTTAGAGTTTTCAAGCTGCTGTTTGCTAATACTTTGGTGGCTATGTTCGAATGGACCGCAGTTTTTCTAAGTAGTATGCAAAACGAAATATTATCAAATTATCATTTGTAATGTAATTAATTAGCAAAAAAAGTAGAATTGTTCGGAATAAATTCTCTTAATGACAACTTTTTATCAAAGCTTTTATAATAATGATTTTAAATTCAATCTGTAAAGTAGGTGATAACACGCTAAGAATAGTGGGCAAGGTTAAAGTATTCCTCCTAATATCTTGCTCACTATCTCTTTCTTTGCTAAAATTTTGCGGTAAAGACTATAACATTATTTTTTATAAAAATGGCAAATAAAGCTGATATTGTAGATATAAAGTTCTAAATTGTTTAGTTTTGAAAACGGAAATGTATCTTTCTTCTGAGATTGGCAGTTTTAGTAGGAGTAACACGAGCAACTATTGTCAAAATAGAAAAAATGAGCAGAATCCATCACTCAAATTGGCTCATGATATTGCACAGTTTTGGGGTTCCTGTTGAGAAAATCTTCATATTCAAAAGTATAAAGTAGTGGTTCTTTTATTCTCGAACTCCATAAAAAATGGACTTTTAAAGACTGTGGAAATAGTTGGTTTCTTGAATCTAAATTGTAAGTATACCTATAAAAGACAAAATCACCTATGTTAGACATGTAAATTAGTATAGATTCATAGTAAAAAAGGCACTGACCCCCAAGAATGAGAATATAAAAAAGAGGCACCTCCGTTGAATTTATTTTATATAATAAATTTAGCGGAGGTGCTTTTGATGAAGAAAAAAATGGCGTATTCTCTTGAA
>NZ_JBTXLW010000027.1:0-37844 GCF_054871795.1 Enterococcus sp. LJL51
TCGCGGGTTCGAACCCCGTTTTCCGCTTTCAAATACCGCGCCGGGGTGGCGGAACTGGCAGACGCACAGGACTTAAAATCCTGCGGTGAGTGATCACCGTACCGGTTCGATTCCGGTCCTCGGCATTAGAAATATGTAGCACCCATAGCTCAACTGGATAGAGTGTTTGACTACGAATCAAAAGGTTAGGGGTTCGACTCCCTTTGGGTGCATAGTTAGAATATCTGACTTCAGATTTAAAGGGCATCTTTCGTTCCTTTTATGTCTATAGTCTTTTTTTATTAACTTAGTTTATTTTCGGGAAGTAGCTCAGCTTGGTAGAGCACTTGGTTTGGGACCAAGGGGTCGCAGGTTCGAATCCTGTCTTCCCGATTGTTAAAGCCTTACTTTTTAAGCAAGGTTTTTTTGTTATGTAAAAATTATCAAAGTCTTTTTTTAAATATTGTTAAGCCTATTATAAATGATATAATGTATGTGAGTGCAATCAATTTCTTGGGTAGTAGTTGGGAAAGGTAATATAGCTCTTAGTAGCTAGAAAAATTGGATGGGAGAGAAAAAGAAAATGAGAAATTTTATTGAAAAAGTTAAATCAGAGCGTTGGTACTTGTTGGTTCTATTGCTATTTTTAGTAGTAGGAATAGCTGGGTGTGGCGAAAGTAAAACAGAACCCAAAGATACACCAGAAGATAAACTGACTGATTTAGCTGTTGGTGATGGGGTAACAATGTATGGAGTGACAGTAACAGTCAATTCTATAGGTGAAGGTGAGCCGGCATTAGGGTCAACAACATACAAAGTAAATGTCACTTATAAAAATGAGACTGGCAAAGGATTGAATATATCTCCGTATGATTGGCATACTGTTTTACAGACTGGTTCTGACAAGGCGCATGTTGGTGGGAAATCGTTTAATTTGGAAACGTTGAAAGACGGGGAAGAATGGACAGGAGACGTCACTTTATGGGGAAATGATGATCCTGTGAAAGTTAAATTTTCGTCATCTTTTTTAAGTATAGCAAACGATGACAGAGAAGCGACCTGGCTGATTCAATAATATTTTGAATGAGTAAAGCCAAGTAATTCTGCATTTAGCAAGGCAGAAGGCTACACATTAAGATTCTAAAAAACTAAATGATTTTTAAGAGTGCTTCCCTTCAGAGGAGCTTCTTAGTATGAGAAAAGCATCCTTTGCTTAGGTGAGGATGCTTTTTAATATACATGAAGAACGGACAAGATGAATTGTTTGAAGGATTATCTAAGCCTAAAACTTCAAGATAGAAATAGGTGTATTTTTTTGAGATGTGTAATTTTTTTCGAAATTTCGATTGAAAATGCATGAGTATAAAACATTTAAAATGTATTCGATAGACAGTTGGGAGGAGAAGGTTGAAACCTTGAAATCCGTGTGTTCATTGTTAGGTATTCTTAATACTACTGTGGCATATTTCGCCAGCTGACTGTCTAAGTTTGAAGTGATAGCAATGATAGGTGTTCCTCTTTTAGTGAAGATACGGGCTTCATTGATTGTTTCCGCTGTGTTGCCGCTATAGGAAACAATAATGGCTGCATCTTCTTTTGTCGCATTGGCGGCTAGATAGAACTGTTCTGGCTGTAAGTGAACAAGATGAATATACATATTGATCCGCAGAAGCTTTGTTTGAAAATCTGTTAGGCGAATGAAAGAGTTGCTGACGCCGACAGCTAGGATATTTTTGGCTTGCATGAGTAAATCCACACTTTTATTAAGCTCTGCTTCGGTTAATAGGATTTGTGTAGATTGAATAGATTCTTCTGTAAGCTGGGCAATTTTTTTTGCGACTACAATGTCAGAGTCACCTGAACGAAAGGGCATATTAGCATCAATATTACGAATATTTTGATAATGTAGTTCTAAATCCCGGGAAAGTCTTATTTTAAACTCTTTAAAGCCGCTGCTGCCGGCTTTTTTGCATAGGCGGACAATTGTAGAGGTGGAGGAGCTGGTAGCTTCTGCCAGTTCATAGATAGACATATGAAGTACTCGTTCAGCATGAGCAAGAACAAACTCAATAATCAAGCGTTCATTAAAAGTAAATTTTTTTTCCTGTTGCAGTTCTTCAATTAAATTCATAAGATCACCCACTTGATAGTATAAAGAAACTTTGTTTCGCCATCAGTATACCTTATTCTAGTTATTTATGAAACATAGTTACAGAGTGAAGGGCTGCTATTTACTTAAAATTGAAATGGAAATAAGATGAATTCATAATAAATTTTTTCATTTTTGGGAGGAGATTCAAATGGAAAAACTCACTGGTTGGGTTGAAGCGACATTAGTCCCGAAGGTATCTAAAATAACGAATTTGAGATATTTTCAGGCACTTAGAAATGGTTTTTTTGCAATTATGCCGTTAACAATTATTGGTTCGATTTTTATGCTAATTACGGATTTTCCTGTATCCGGTTACGAAGAGTTCATGGCAGGGATTTTTGGCACAGGCTGGATGGATTTTATCTCCCCTGCTTACCGGGCTACGTTTAATATGATGGGGATTATTTTTGCCGGCACGATGTCTTATAAACTGGCGGAGAGCTATGACATGGATCGATTGACTTCGCTGGTTTTAGGTCTGGTAGCCTATGTGGTGGTTTTACCTAAGACAGTGGTTGCTGAGTCTGGAGAAGTTGTCGGGCGGGTTCTGTCATTTAACTGGCTTGGTACGCAAGGAGTTATTACTGCGATTATCATGTCGATTCTTTCTGTTGAAATTACCCGTTTCTGTGTAAAGAAGAATCTGATTATCCGGATGCCGGAGAGCGTGCCTACTATGGTGAGTCAGGCTTTTAGCGCTTTGTTGCCGGGAATCTTTGTTGTGGGTGTCTCACTAATTATTAATGGGGTAGGTGTAGTCTTGGCTGATTCTTTCCCAGAACTGATTTATGCGGTGATACAGGCTCCGCTGCAAGGACTTGTGGGAACACCGTTTGCAATTATTGTGGTAGCGGGTTTGAATGGTTTGCTATGGTGGTTTGGTATCCATCCAACAGTTATCAATTCTATGCTGTATCCGATTCTTTATGCAAATGCTGATAAGAATCAGGCGCTAGCTGAACTAGGTAAACTAACTGCTGAAAATGGCAATTTCGGTACGGTTCAGATGCTGGATCAATTCGCCACAATAGGTGGTGCCGGCTGTACGATTGGGTTAGCGATTGCAATGGCGATTGTAGGACGCTCTTCACGGATGAAAGCAATGTCAAAAATTTCTTTTGTTCCTGCGTTTTTCAATATTAATGAGCCGCTAATTTTCGGTTTGCCGGTTATCTTTAATCCGCTGATTTTAATTCCAATTACTATTGCACCTATTGTTTCTGTTTTAATAGCGCTTGTATCAATGAAGATAGGTTTTATGCCAATGTTTACTAATATTCAAGCACCGTGGGCAACACCGTTTATTTTCTCTGGATTTCTAGTTGGCCAGTGGCAGGGAGCCGTTACTCAGATTGTTTCGGTGGTAGCCTGTGTAGCCATATTCTATCCGTTTGTGAAAGCATTGGATAATCAGTACAAGAAAGAGGAAGCACACGAAATTCCCGATTCACTTTAAGGAAAGAAGGAAATAATGATATGAATGAGTATTATGAAAATATTTGCTGTGAGGTAGAAAAGACAACGGGAAAGGCTTATCATGCAATGACTCCGGAAATTGTTCAAACCTCGTCCTTTTTCTTTCCAACCTATGAAGAATTCATGGCAGCCAGCGTAGATGAAAAGAATAATTACGTATATACGCGCGGAACAAATCCAACAACTGAGATATTGGAAAAGAAAATTGCTCAACTTGAAGGTGGAGAGAAGTGTAAGGTCTTTTCATCAGGGATGGGGGCAATATCTGCAACGCTGTTTACGTTACTGGCACAGGGAGATCATGTGTTAATGGTGAATACAATCTATGGAGAGTCACTCTCATTCATGCAGGATATGGGAAAGTTTGGCGTAGAGCTGACAAAAATTGATGTAGCGACAACAGCTGAGGTTGAAGAACACATTCAGGAGAATACAAAGCTCATCTATTTTGAGAGCCCATCTTCTCAAAAGTTCGAGCTTTTAGATATGGAAAAAATTACTGAGCTGGCGAAAAAGCAGGGAGCCTATACAGTTATCGATAATACGTGGGCATCACCACTGTTCCAGCACCCGTTAGATTACGGTGTGGACGTTGTTATTCATTCCTGCTCCAAATATATCGGCGGGCATTCGGACATCGTTGCAGGCGCTGTGGTAGGCTCAGAACAGCTGGTGGACGAGATATTCGAAAAAGGGCATCAGGCTTTAGGAGCAGTCAACAGTCCGTTTAATTCATGGCTGGCTATCCGTGGGTTACGTACGTTAGCTGTACGGATGGCTCATCAGACAAAAGCAATTAAAACGGTTTTAGATTGTTTAAGTAAAGATCACCGTATTAGTAAAATCTATCATCCGTACCTTGCTGAAGGGGAGCAAAAACAGCTGGCTGATAAATATCTTAAAGGATACGGCTCATTGTTTGCGATTGATTTACAGGATACGGACTTTGATCATTTGAAAACATTTGTCAATGCATTAAAGGTCGTTACAATTGGGGTTAGCTGGGGCGGCTTTGAAAGCTTGGCTTTACCAGTATTTAAAGGAAGTAATCTAGAAGCTGTGAAAAAACGTGGTCTTTCTCCATCACATATTCGAATGTATGTTGGACTGGAAGCTCCTATGTCGATTGTAGAAGATATTCGTCAGGCTTTAGACCAAGCCTATGGAAAGGAAGTAAAAAATGAAGAAAACGCATAATTCAGATAAATTAAGCGCATTAGGACCCTATTCTCATGGTGTGGCGGCCCAAGGAGAAACAGTCTATCTTTCAGGACAACTGGGAATCAATCATCGTACAAAGGAAATGGGCGCAGATATTAATGCTCAAACTCGCTTTGCTTTAGAAAACGTACAGCTGCTGTTGTCAGAGTTGGGTTTGGAGATGAAGGACGTAGTAAAGACACTAGTACTGTTGAAGGACATTGCTGATTTTCAGGAGATGAATCAAGTCTATAGTGAATTCTTTACAGAAGAGGCTCCAGCCCGCAGTGCTTTTCAGGTAGGAGCATTACCTAATAACGGGTTAGTAGAAATTGAAGTAATCGCTGTAAGATAGGTTGCTTTATAATTAATAAAAACTAAAAAAAGCCTCATACAAAGCTGAAAATAGGCTTCGTATGAGGTTTTTTTATGTGTAGAGCGTGTTGGGAAAAATGAGCTTATTTCTATGTCACAGCTTTCTTTTGTATTATATTTTTTGTTCAGCCCGTTTAATTAACTGAGTAATTTCATTATGTGTGGGAACCAATACAGGGCCATGTCCGCAAAAAGTTTTGTAAATTGTATAATCTGCGTATAGACTTTTGACTGAATCAACAGCTGCCTGCTTATCTACAGTAGCAAAAGCTGGAAAAGGAAAACGCCAGCGCAAATCTCCGGAAATAGCAGCTCCGCCCCTAGTTTGAATTAAATCACCTACGTAGCTTGAAAGACTCCGTGTATCAATCAATGAAATTGATCCATTGGTATGGCCAGGCGTTTCATATACAACTAAGCTTCCTAAGACATCTTTGTGCTTCAGCAGCAGCTCCGGTTCTATCGGTAGATGGATATTTCTCACGCCTGTTTTACTATCTGAAAATTCTTGTGCACCAATGCAGACTTTTGCTTTTGGAAAATAATTTTTTATTTTATTGATATCTCCAGTATGATCGGCTTGTGCATGGGTCAGAATGATATACTTCAAAGGTTTGCCGGTATCCTCTACCGCTTTAATGATGGGTTCTGCCATCCCTTGTTTACTACAATCGATTAGTACACAGTAGTCTTTTTCTAAAATAATGTAGCAATTTATAGGAAATATCCGCGGCATCGTAATCAGCTGCAGTGATTCTTCAGTGGAATGATAAATTGTTTTCATATGTTTCCTCCTTGATTTCTTCAAATAATTTTTCAATAAAACTATCTAAAGAGTGATCAGTGCCGCTATTTTCCAAGTGCTGTTTCAACTGCTGAAAGTCATCCGTATAGGGGATTTTAACAGCTGTAGAATTGCCTGATAATGGCGCACGGCTCTCTCTAAATCGCTAATTTTTTTCTCTAGTAAAGTTTTACCCTGCTGGTTGCAGTCTTCAGAAAGCTCCTGGTCAAAGAGCAGCATGAAGGTGTTGATTTCCTTTAGAGAAAAGCGGGCATATTTCATTACAGCGATATATTTTAGCTTGAACAGCTCTTCTTTTGAATAGATGCGGTAATTGTTGTCGCTGCGTTTAGGTGTAATCAGTTTTTCTTTTTCATAATACCGGATAGTGTCTTTCGAAAGGTTTGTCAGTTTAGCAATCTCGTTGATTGTCCATTCAGTGGTCATGTTGTTTTCCTCCTGATTTCATCATAACATTAGAGTAAACTCCAAGGTCAATACTGAAAATGTGAATTATTTGTTGAAAATCCTTTGATTTTTCAATAAAGTATAAGCTTTCTTCTTTATTTACTTGTACAAAAACGATATAATTATGGTCAGTATTAGTCAAGGGAGAAGGATAATGTCATGAACAATAAGAACACTTCTGATCTGATTGAAGCCTATTTGAAAAAGATACTAGAAGATAGCAGTAAGATTGAGATTCGACGTGCCGAGATGGCCAATTTATTCAATTGTGTCCCTTCCCAGATAAATTATGTAATTAATACTCGTTTTACCATTCAGCGGGGATATTCTGTTGAAAGTAAACGAGGTGGAGGCGGCTATATCCGAATTGCCAAGGTTCAGCTATCTGACAGTACACAGCTGCTTAAGCAGATGGAGCAATTCATTGGTGATCAGCTATCAGAGAAAGACGCATTGGTTTTTGTGCAGAAATTATATGAAGAAGAAGTAGTGACGAAGAAGGAAGGCAATTTGATGCTTGCTGCTTTGGGAAAAAATGTGCTGGGAAAATTTGGCGCACAGGAAGATTTTTTACGTGCTCAGTTAATGTATGCTTTTTTGGAGCGTCTGAGCTATGAGGAGGAATAGTTTATGGATGAGTTATTTACAGATAGCGCTAAAGCCGTTTTGGCTATTGCACAGGAAGAGGCAAAATATTTCAAGCATCAGTCGGTTGGCTCAGAACACTTGCTGCTGGCATTAGTAATTGAGCCGAAAGGTATTGCCGGCAAAACACTGCGCCAGTTGAATGTAGACAAAAATGATATTCGCGAGGAAATTGAACACTTGATGGGGTACGGAATGGCAAAATCCTATCCAAAAGGGATTTATCTACCTTATTCACCTCGGGCGAAGCAAATTTTTGCTTACTCTGGAGAAGAAGCTAAACGCTTAGGTGCTCCGAATATTGGGACAGAGCATTTGCTGCTGGGGTTGTTGCGTGATGAAGATATATTAGCTTCACGAATTCTAGTAAATTTAGGTTTAAGCCTAATCAAGGTTCGGCAGCTGCTTATGAAAAAAATTGGTATTAATGACCCACAGATGGCGATGTCTGGCAACAAACGGAAAAATCAAAAGGGTGCTGCGCAAAAGGGCGGCGGTACACCTACACTAGATTCGCTTGCTAGAGATTTAACGAAATTGGCTCGAGAAAAGAACCTTGATCCAGTTGTTGGCCGTTCAGATGAAGTAAGAAGACTGATTCAGATTTTAAGTAGAAGAACTAAAAATAATCCTGTACTGGTTGGTGAACCAGGTGTAGGTAAAACAGCAATTGCTGAAGGTCTGGCACAGAAGATAGTTAATGGAGAGGTTCCTCAGGCTATGCAGGAAAAACGTCTGATGATGTTGGATATGGGTGCACTGGTAGCCGGGACTAAGTACCGTGGCGAGTTTGAAGATCGATTGAAAAAAGTCATCGACGAAATTTATCAAGACGGTCAGGTAATCCTGTTTATCGATGAGCTTCATACGTTAATTGGTGCCGGCGGTGCTGAAGGAGCAATTGATGCTTCCAATATTTTAAAGCCGGCATTGGCTCGAGGCGAACTACAGACGATTGGTGCAACAACCCTAGATGAATATCAAAAATATATCGAAAAAGATTCTGCTTTGGAAAGACGTTTTGCTCGTGTGCAGATTGATGAGCCAACACCGGAAGAAGCTATTGAGATTTTGAAGGGACTACGGTCCAGATATGAGGCTCATCATGGGGTTGAGATTACTGATGAAGCACTGCATGCAGCAGTACAGCTTTCTGTCCGCTACATCAATTCACGGCAATTGCCGGACAAAGCGATTGATTTGATGGATGAGTCAGCAGCTAAAGTTCGTTTGGATTTGGCGGATGAACCTTCAGAAATTAATCATTTGCGTACAGAGATTCAGGAACTGTCAGATGAAAAGGAAGAAGCTATTCTGGAACAGTCCTTTGAAAGTGCAGCGAGACTGCGGATGAAGGAAAAGAAACTGATGCAGAAACTGGAGAATTTGTTGCTGCTGGAGCAAAAAGAAGCATCAGGTTATACAAATAGAGTAACAGATGAAGATGTTGCAGCAGTGGTTTCTCAATGGACAGGCGTGCCGCTGCAGCAGCTGGAGAAAAAAGAGAGTGAACGATTGATGGAGCTCGAATCAATTCTTCACCATCGTGTTGTTGGACAAGATGAAGCAGTTCAAGCCGTTTCCAGAGCAATTCGCCGGGCACGAAGCGGTCTGAAGGATCCGGATCGGCCGATTGGTTCCTTTATGTTCCTTGGTCCTACTGGAGTAGGAAAGACAGAGCTGGCGAAAGCATTGGCTGAAACGATGTTTGGCAGTGAAGATGCCCTGATTCGGGTGGATATGTCTGAGTTTATGGAAAAATATAGTACCAGCCGACTGATTGGTTCACCTCCAGGGTATGTAGGTTATGAAGAAGGTGGTCAGTTGACTGAAAAAATTCGTCAAAAACCATATTCTGTAATCTTGCTGGATGAGGTGGAAAAGGCTCATCCGGATGTTTTCAATATTCTTTTACAAGTGTTGGATGATGGTCATTTGACTGATTCTAAAGGACGTAAGGTCGATTTTAGAAATACTATATTGATTATGACGTCAAATATTGGTGCAACTGCGATTCGTGAAGAGAAGAATGTTGGATTCAACGTTCAGGATTTAACGAAGGATCATAATGCAATGCAGAAGCGAATTTTGGAAGAACTGAAAAAAGCATTTCGTCCGGAATTTCTTAACCGGATTGATGAAACGATTGTCTTCCGTTCGCTGGATCAGGATGAAATTCATGAAATTGTTAAGATAATGAGTAAGGCTATTGTGGTACGGATGGCTGAACAAGATGTCTATGTGAAGATTACACCATCTGCAATTGATGTCATAGGAAAAGTAGGCTTTGATCCTGAATACGGTGCACGTCCAATCCGTAGGGCTCTGCAAAAAGAAGTAGAGGACCGCTTGAGTGAAGCACTGCTTTCCGGTCAAATTCATTTAGGCGACAAAGTAACAATTGGTGCAAGCAAGGGTAAGATTACCTTAAATGTCAAAGCACCAGCTGCTAAGAAGGAATTGCAGACGATTTAACTCACTTGAGTATTGAATAGTATAAGTGCTAAAAGAAAGAAGACTGAGGTCGGAGTAGTGCTCTGGGATTTCAGTCTTCTTTTCCTGCATTTTTTTCAGAATTCTTTGTGAAAATCAAAGGAAAGCCCTTTACTCTATTGGAAAGTTTGTGAACCTGTGATACTATAAAGCAGTCGCAAAGGGAGGAAATACAATGATTGAAATTATTGCAACAGCAGAATCTGTGGAGCAGGCAAAACAACTGCTGGCTGCTGGCGTAGATACCTTATATATTGGCGAAGAAACGTTTGGTTTGAGGCTGCCCGCCTCTTTTTCAAGGGAAGAGCAGCAACAGATTATCACTTTAGCTCATGAGGCAGATAAAGAGGTGATTGTTGCTGTAAATGGTATTATGCATCCAGATAAAATGAAGCTGGTTCCGGAATACCTGGAATTTTTGAGTGAGATTGAACCGGATCGAATCGTTGTCGGTGATCCGGGAATTATTTATCTTTTACAGCAGAAAAAAACGGCTATTCCTTTTATCTACGATGGTGAAACAATGGTGACCAGTTCTCGCCAGATTAATTTCTGGGCGAAGCGGGGAGCTGTCGGAGCAGTTTTAGCTAGAGAGGTTCCTTTTGAGGAAATGACTGCAATGGCAGAAAATCTAGCTGTGCCAGTCGAAGTGCTAGTGTATGGAGCAACCTGCATTCATCAATCCAAACGTCCGTTGCTGCAGAATTATTATAATTATACACAGTCGGATGAACAAAAGGATAAGGAACGTGGTTTGTTTCTATCGGAGCCTAAAAAGGAAGATACACATTATTCAATCTATGAGGATAGTCACGGTACGCATATTTTTGCGGATAATGATATCAGTATGATGAACGAGCTGCATCACTTATATGAGCATGGGTATCAGACGTGGAAGCTTGATGGTATTTATGCACCGGGGACGAATTTTGTTGAGGTGGCTAAGCTGTTTGTTGAAGCAAAATCAGCTTTGGAATCAGGTGGCTGGTCTGAGGCCTCTGCTGCTGATTTACAAGAAAAAATCAATCAGCTGCATCCTGCTGGGCGTGGACTGGATACTGGTTTCTTTCATTTAGATCCAGCAAAAATTAGATAATCAAGACGTTTTATTTAACAGAAAATGAGGTCAGTGTCGGCTGAAAAGAGACGACAGGACTAATATTATGAGGATGAGGAGTCAAGAAAGATGGAAAAAGAGCGAACATTGAAGCGTCCCGAGGTGCTGGCGCCAGCCGGGACGCTGGAAAAACTAAAGGTTGCCATTCATTATGGTGCGGACGCTGTATATATCGGTGGAAATGCCTATGGACTGAGAAGCCGTGCCGGCAACTTCACCTATGAAGAGATGCAGGAAGGGGTGGCCTTTGCCAAAGAGCATAATGCGAAAGTATATGTAGCAGCAAATATGGTTACTCATGAAGGAAATGAGGAAGGCGCTGGAGAATTTTTCCGTGAGCTTAGAGATTTGGGCATTGCGGCAGTGATTGTTTCTGATCCCGCATTGATAGAAATCTGTGCAGAGGAAGCACCGGGATTGCCCATTCATCTTTCAACACAGGCTTCAGCAACCAATTATGAAACATTGGAATTCTGGAAGAATGAAGGTCTTGAGCGGGTCGTTCTTGCCCGTGAGGTTTCAATGGCGGAAGTTGCAGAAATCCGTAAAAATACAGACGTAGAGATTGAAGCATTCATTCATGGAGCGATGTGTATCTCCTATTCAGGACGCTGTACATTGTCTAATCATATGTCAATGCGTGATGCTAACCGGGGAGGCTGTTCTCAATCCTGCCGCTGGAAATATGATTTGTATGATATGCCGTTTGGAACAGAAAAACGCAGCCTGACTGCAAAGGGTACTGTTGAAGAAGAGTTTTCCATGAGTGCTGTTGATATGTCAATGATTGAACATATTCCTGAGTTAATTGAAAATGGTGTGGATAGCTTCAAAATTGAAGGCCGGATGAAATCCATTCATTATGTTTCGACGGTTGCTAATGTATACAAAAAAGCAGTAGATTCCTATATGGAAGATCCGGAGAACTATGAATGTAAACAGGAATGGGTGGACGAGCTGTGGAAAGTAGCACAGCGGGAGCTTGCTACAGGGTTTTATTATAATACGCCTTCTGAAGAGGAGCAGTTATTTGGTCCGCGCCGGAAAATTCCTGAATATAAATTTATTGGTGAGGTAATGGGGTACGATCCAGCAACTCAAACAGCGACTATTCGCCAGCGTAATCATTTCAGTGTAGAGGATGAAATTGAATTTTATGGTCCTGGGTTCAATCATTTCTATCAAACAGTAGAAGTGATGTACAATGAAGATGGCGAGTCGATTGATCGGGCACCTAATCCAATGATGATTTTGACGATGCCGGTGGCTCAGCCTGTTTCTGTCGGAGATATGATTCGCAAAAAGAAATAGATGATAGAGCTGAAAGAACGATTTTCAGCTTTTAGGCTGATACAGGATCAAGAACTGTTATCAGCCTTTTTCAATTGAGTATTGGAGGAGGAGAAAGATGGTTAAGACATATGATTATATTGTAATAGGAGGAGGCAGCGGCGGCATTGCTTCTGCTAATCGTGCAGGGATGCATGGCGCTAAGGTGCTGCTTCTTGAAGGCGGAGCGATTGGCGGCACCTGTGTGAATGTCGGCTGTGTCCCTAAAAAGGTAATGTGGCAGGCTAGTACGATGAGAGAAATGCTGGAACGGGATATGGCTGGCTACGGCTTCGATGCAGCTATCCGCTCATTTGATTTTCGCAAGCTTGTTCAAAATCGTGAAGAGTATATTGAATTCTTACATACAGCTTATCAAAGAGGTTTGGATTCAAACCATGTTGAGCGGGTAAATCAGTATGCTCAGTTTATTGATGAACAGACAATCAAGGCAGGTGAGGAAACATATACGGCTCCTAATATACTGATTGCAGTAGGCGGCCGTCCTAAAAAATTGGGGATACCCGGTGAAGAGTATGCAATTGATTCCAATGGCTTCTTTGCATTAGAAGAACTGCCAAAGCGTGTTGTTGTTATAGGGGCAGGGTATGTTGCTGCTGAACTTGCTGGAACAGTGTTAGGTCTGGGCAGTGAAACACACTGGGCGTTTCGCAAGGATCATCCGCTGCGCAGCTTCGATGAAATGCTCTCTAGTAAAGCAGTTGAGCATTACCAAAAATCCGGTATGATGGTTCATCCAAATGCTGTGCCAAAATTTATAGAGAAAAAAGAATCCGGTGAGCTGTTGATTTGCTTTGAAAACGGGATGGATATTACAGCGGATTGTATTATTTTTGGAACTGGCCGTGAACCCAATACGGATCGTTTAGGTTTAGAAAATACCGCAGTACAGCTGGATGAAAAAGGCTATGTGAAAGTCGACAAGTATCAAAATACAACTCAAAAAGGAATCTATGCAGTGGGTGATGTGATTGGGAAAATCGATTTAACACCTGTAGCGATTGCTGCGGGAAGACGTCTTTCTGAACGATTGTTCAATGGTAAAACAGAGGAATATTTGGATTATGAAACGATTCCAACCGTTATATTCACACATCCGCCAATTGGAACAGTGGGACTAACTGAAAAAGAAGCGATAGCGAAGTATGGAAAAGAACAAATCAAACTTTATCGTTCGACTTTTACACCCATGTATTTTGCTTTGGGGGAATATCGTCAAAAATGTGATATAAAAATGGTTTGTGTGGGTCAAGAGGAGAAAATCGTCGGACTTCATGCAATTGGACTAGGTGTGGATGAGATGCTTCAGGGCTTTGCAGTTGCAGTGAAAATGGGTGCTACGAAAAAAGATTTTGATAATACGGTAGCTATTCATCCGACTGGTGCAGAAGAGTTTGTAACCATGAGATAAGGACACTGGAAAACGCAGTAGAGTTCAGATTGGGTGGATAAAGGTATTTTTAAGAGTGTGTTTGACTGTTGAAAAGCATCTTGGCTGACCAGTAAGAGCTGTACTGTTTTTTTTTGATAGTTCGGGATGCTGGTTTTTGCTACAATAGAGAGAGGATACAAAGGGGAGTAGTGTATGGATAATAAAAGCAAGCAGGCCATTTTACTCATACATGGATTTGGCGGAGATGAACGTGAGCTGCTGCATCTGTATGAGTCTCTGCAGGAAAGATCCGCGGCGGTTTTTACAGTGCGTCTTGCTGGTCACGGCGGCAGCCGCAAAGAGTTTTCTCAATCAGTATATCAGGAGTGGCTTAAAAGTGTAGAGATGAAACTGGATGAACTGGAGACTAATTATCAGCAGATTACACTGGTGGGCTTTTCGATGGGAGGACTCTTGGCTATTCAGCATTCAGAAAGGCAATCAATCCAGCAAATTATCTTCTGTAATACACCGATGCACTTGTATAACTTTTCGGTGATGACAAGTGATATTTTGAAAGGACTTCTGTTTAAAAGCGAGCGCCATCGTCTGTTGTATTATTTTTCTTCTGCAGGAAACGTCTCCCTCCGAGCTTGTCTGGAATTTTTAAAGCTTTGGAATTTAACGAAGAAAAAGCTGCGCAGCAGTTTTCCAGAGGAAATGAAACAGAAAATACTGATTTTGCAGAATAGACGTGATGAAACGACACATTATAAAAGTGCGGATTATATTTTGAAATGTCTTGATCAAAAAGCAAGCATCAAGTTATATGACGGCGGTACTCATCAGATGTTTGAAAGTGAAAATAAGGATCAGGCCGTTCAGGATATTTTGACATTCTTAAATGTCTGATTTAATCAAAAAAACAACTGCTAAAAGTTGGATGAACTTTTAGCAGTTGTTTTTTAAGTCGTTCTTTTCAATATTTTTTCAGTAATCTCTAAAAGAGTTTCTCTAGTTTGTTCTTCTGTATCAGGAAGCTTCTTAATGGCCTTTAGGGCTTTCTGAGTATACTCGGTTGCTAATTTCTGAGCTTTATCCACACCGCCGGCTTTTTGAACAAGCTGATAAACATGTTGTGTATCTTCTGTGGATAAGTTTTCTTTCTTTTCCAAATAGCCCAGCAGTTCCTTGTTCTCTTTTAGTGCATAAAGTAAGGGCAGCGAGTAAACGCCTTGCTTGACGTCCTCTAATACAGGTTTGCCAATATGTTCAGAGGTCTGAGTATAATCGAGAATGTCATCGATTATTTGAAAGGCAATCCCAATATTTTCACCAATTTCTTTACATTTGCTGGAAAACTTTGCAGAACAGCCGCTTTCATAAGCTCCTGTAAAGCTGCTTAATGCGAAAAGCTCAGCAGTTTTTCCAGAAATATTTTCGATATACTGCTCAATTGTCATAGAACTATTGTAACGAGTGTCCATTTGCCCAAGCTCTCCAGAAAGGATTTTATCCATACTATGAGAATTAAGCTGAATGCTTTTTAATGAGGAAGAATACTCAGATAAAAGCTTAAAACAGCAGACGAATAAATAGTCGCCCGCATAAACAGCTGTCTGATTACCAAAGGTTGACCGGATAGTTGGCAGGCTTCTTCGACTGTCTGCCTCATCAACTATATCATCGTGAATCAGAGTAGCAGTATGGAGCATTTCAATTGAGGCAGCTAGTGCGACAGCCTTTTCCCGGTCTCTTTGAGGACCAAACTGGGAAAACAATAGCTGATAGGCTGGGCGCAGCAGTTTGCCGCCGGAATGAATCATTTTTAAAATAGCCTGCTCTACATCTTTATTTTTGATTTGGATGCCCTTTTCCATTGCCCGAAGAGTTAATTCAAGTTCGTTGGCTAATTGGGGATAAGGCTTCCACATTTGATGGATATTCATAGGATAAACTCCTTTAGTTCTTTTTAAAAAATCTCCCATTTTTGTTTCGAGTGTTGTTCATAATCCAGCTGAAACTTTCTAAGTGTCTGAACATGTTTCAATAAATAGTTGGCAGCAATTCCAATCGCAATTCCAGACAATAGCCCGAAAAAAGATAGGAACGGCAGATAGAGCATTGGTGCCCAGGACTGTGCAAAAAATGAAGTAGTCAAGAGCTGTCCGATATTATGCAGAAAACCGCCGGCAGCGCTGATACCAATGATACTCACACGTTTGGGTCCCAGCTGCTTTACTAAGAGCATACCAAGATAACTGAGAATTGCGCCGCTGGCACTATAGAAGAAAGTGGAGAGCGTACCGCCCAGCAGAGTTGCCAGTATCAGCCGTAAGCAAATCAGAAAAAAAGCCTGGTTTCTTTTCATTGTAAAAATAGCAATAATCGTAATTAAATTAGCTAATCCCAGCTTTGCTCCTGGAGCAAAAGCAAATGGGTAAGGAATCATATTTTCCAGCAAAGAGATGATTACGGCCTGGGCAACCAGCATAGAGATATAAATATTTCGTTGTAGTTTCGTCATTATGCACTATAGGCGCCCTAGTAAATCAGGCTGCCGTCCTCACTTCCATCTGAAGCCTCTACGGTGATAAATAAATTATGCGGCAGACAAGCAATGGGTGTCTCGCCGGGACGAGATATCCAGCCGCGGCGTACGCAGGCCAAATCGCCGCAATTTGCTTCAGTGATTCGAATACGGTTGCCATCCACCTCAATTAAATTGTAATCACCATCTGAATCTTCATATTTATATGTATAGACTGGAGTCCCTTCCTTTAAATCAAAGGTTTTAATCGTCTTTCCATCTACTTTTAAAACAGCCTGTAGGGTTGCTGTATCATCACTCTGCATGCCTAAAACAACAAGGGGCAAAAAAGAACCGACTGCCAAGAGCAGGATAATAATAATATCCCATGGACGGAGATGGCTATTTTTGATAAACGTTTTTATGTTCATTTTCTTTCCTCTCCTTTGCAGTTCTTAATTTTAGCACATTCAGGGAGAATGCTGAACAAAACAAGTTCAAAAGACAGCATTTTTTTTGATGAAAGATTTAAGAATAGAGAAAGCAGATTATTGAAGGTATCTAATGAGTGATTCTCTATGTGCTAATAAACTGTAAAAAAACGGCAGAACAGAAGCGATTTTCTCGGAAATAAGTGAGACAGACGGGAAATCTGCGGAGCAGTTTTCCGTCGCCTCTCATTACTTCACGAAGCTAATCACTTCTGTCCTGATTTTTTACAGCCGATTTAAAATCGAATAGACAGCGGACCTGGATTATAAATAAAATCCTAGACAGTCATTCTGTCTTAATACGAATAGACGGTAGAATATTGAAAGCTTTAATCCAGCCTCAAATGAAATACTTTGAAGTTATTTGGCTCCGTACCTCGATTTCGGTGTTCCATACCACCATTTGCCGAGTTTACGCTGTAGCCAAGGAATTACCCAGCGATCCAGACCCACTGCACGTCCAGAACCGTTCATTAAGGCAATTGCTACGAAGATAAACCAGATGTTTACCCAGTAGAACATCCCAGACAAACAGAAAGCAGCAACTAGACCAATTGTAGTTGCGCTGCACAGCCATGTGAATAGACCAGCAATCAAAGCTAAAGCAATCAGTACTTCGACAATTGTCATGAATTTCTGGAAGAATAGTGCAACTTCCTGATTTGGCATCATGAACTTCATTACACTTTCAAACCATTTAGGCATATGATCAAAGACCATCATTGGTTCTTCGCCATATGCATAGCTCAGTCCGAAATGAGCTGCTTGAGCAGCAGTATCGGCAGCAGCATCCGTTGCACCGCTGGCAGCTGTCGTTGCCTCAGCTGCGGCAGAAGCGCCAGTTGTTACTTGTTCCTGAAGCCATGGGAATGGGAATACCACCTTGTCTGTAAACCAAGAGCCTTCGCCAAACCAAGTGCCGGGTTTCAGGTAATCTCCAGTACCGACAATTTTTTTCATGGATTCTACCAGCCACATCATTCCGTAGAATACTCGCAGCGGTACGCTCCATAAAACATTGCCATAACGGGAAGAGTGTCCTCTAGCAACATTACGGTCATCTTTAATATGGAAGAACTCGTGCATCATATATTGGAACATATAATAACCAGAACGAATATCAAAGAAATACTTCAAATTGACAATATGCTTCATAATAATTGCTAAGAAGCCGCTTAAATGAATTTTATCAAAGAGATTGGCTACGCCCCATTTAGCGCCGATTGAAACCATAAAGCCTTGATAGTTTCCTTTAAACTTATGTTTTTCGCCGCCTTTGATATCTGCTACGATATTTGCAGCAGCTGTATGTCCAGTTTGCTCAGCAGCCTGAACAATTTGAGGTGTTGGTGTATCAGGAAATTCTTCATAATAAACCAAATCACCAATGATATAAATATTCTTGTCTTCATAACCTTTTGCCTGCATGAACTCATTAGCAATTAGTCGATTTCCGCGCGCTGCTTCTAAACCGAAGTCTGCTGCATCAGAGGTTGCCTTTACACCAGCAGTCCAAATCAGAGTATGCGTTGGAATTTCCGTACCGTCTTTCAGCTTAATGTGATCAGCTGCAACTTCAACAATAGGAGAATTTTTTAATAATTTAACTTGTTTCTTCTCCATATAACGCTCTGCTTTTGCTGCATCGTTGCGTGTCAACATATTCAGAATTGTCGGCATAGCTTCAACAACCATCAAGGTAAATTCGCTTGGATCAAGTTTTGTATCTTTTGCCAAACGATCTTTCCAGTCAATTAGCTCACCAATCATTTCGATTCCTGTAAATCCGGAACCGCAGACAACGAATGTCAGCATTGCTTTCCGAACTTCAGCATCCGGCTCCATTGCTGCCTTTTCAACTGTTGCTTCAATATGTTCACGAATCTTCAATGAGTCTTCAAACGACCATAGTGTAAAGCCGTTTTCCTTTACTCCCGGAGTTCCGAAATCATTCGGTTCTCCACCCATACCAATAACCAATTGATCAAACGGGTAAGAACCCAGTTTTGTTTTGACGATTTTTTTGTCTTTATCAATCCCTGTTACTGTGTCTGTGACAAGCTGAACATTCTTTTTGCGTGAAAACAGCCGTTGCAAATCATATTGAATGGCGGTCGGCTCTACACGTCCTCCTGCTACTTCGTGCAACTCTGTCATCATAGTGTGATAAGAATGGCGGTCGATCAAAGTGATCTCTACGTCATCTTTTTTTAGCTTTTTGGCTAAAAATTTGGTCGCTGATACCCCAGCGTAACCCGCACCTACAACGACAATTTTTTGCTTTGTCATTGATAATCCGCTCCTTAAAAAATAAAAATATAAAATTGATCATAATTTCGCAATCGAGTACATTATATAGTGTGTGAATGAATTTGTCTAATAGCAATTATTGATTTAAAAAAATAACCGACCTCACATTAAAAATTTGTGAAAAACTGGTAAATTTTTAATTTTCTTACAGTGCTGTATTGACATAAGTATGGAATTGGTTAGAATGTTAATTGAATCACAAAGTACCTTTGTGACAAGTCTCAAGTATTATATAATGAAAAAGGTGGTTAATAAAAATGAAAGCAAACAAATTTGTGAAAAGTTTTGCAGCAATTGCACTAACAACAATGGTGCTGGCTGCATGTGGGTCAGACAATAAAGATACAGCGAGCTCTTCAAGTGCTGCCTCATCAACAGAAGCTTCATCTTCAACAGCAGAATCTTCTGCAGCAGAAGCAGTAAAAGAAGCAGGGGCTGATTTACAAGACGGTACGTATAAATTGGAAGAAAAAAATTATTCAAACGACTACCGTGTATCTTTTGAAATTACTGTAAAAGACGGTAAAATCACAGAGTCTAAATATGACAACATCAATAAAGACGGCGAATCAAAAGCTGACAATGCAGACTACAATAAAAACATGAAGGATAAAGCCGGTACGAATCCAGAAGAATTTATTCCTAAATTTAACGAAGAGTTGGTTGCTAAACAATCACCATCTGATATCGATGTAGTTTCAGGAGCGACACATTCATTTGATTCATTCCAAAACTATGCGCAACAACTAATCCAAGCTGCTCAAGCTGGTAATACTGAAACAATCGAAATCGATAATGGTGCTGAACTGAAAGACGGTTCATACACATTGAAAGAGCAAAATAACTCAAACGGCTACCACACTGAATTTACAATGGTTGTAAAAGACGGTAAAGTAACTGAATCTAAATACGACAATGTAAATGATGAAGGTAAATCTAAACAAGAAGATACTGAATACAATGAAATGATGAAAGATAAAGCAGGTACTGACCCAGCAGAATTTATCCCAACATTTAACGAAGAGTTTGTTAAAGCAATGGGCGAAGAAGACGGCTCTCCTGCTGAAATGGATGTTGTAACTGGAGCAACTCACAGCTTCCATTCATTCGTAATCTATGCACAACAATTAATCAATGCTGCTGAAAAAGGCGATACTGCTGAAATCCTCGTTGATAACATCGTTATGAAAAAATAGTTCTTAATTAAAGAACCATCCGGCGACCAGAGAGAATCTATTTCTCTTTGGTTGTCTTTGTTTTAGTTTCTTTCGTTGATTTTAAGGCTATCAAAACTGCTTCTATACATAGTATTGTGATATAAGGGTGATTTTACTAGTTAAATTTTCTGCGCTGGATTATACTTGAAGGTGCTTTTTAGAGATTAGGGTAGAAAAACGTTTAATTGAAAAGAGGGATACGGATGAAAAAACGCACGTGGTGGCTGACAGCTGTATTAGTATTTATGACAGCAGTTTTGATTAGCGGATGCGGCAATGAAAAAAAGGATGAGGTAAAGGTGAACAAAGAGCCTTATTCAAAGCAGGAGCTGCTTCTTGGAACCTACGTCCAAATTAGAATTTACGATGACGGTAAAGAGAGTATATTAGATAAAGCTTTTGAACGAGTGAAAGATTTGGGTGACAGAATAACGGTGAATGAACCAGGCTCTGAAATCGATAAGATTAATGAAAGTGCTGGAATTAAACCAGTTGAAGTATCCGATGATATCTATAGTCTAGTGAAAAAAGCCTACACATATAGTGAAGATTCAAGCGGCGGTTTTGATATGGCCATTGGACCGATTACGCAACTATGGCACATTGGCTTTGACGATGCCCGCAAGCCGGCGCAGGAAGAAATTGATCAAGCGCTCAAGCTGGTGGATTATCATAAAGTTGTTCTAGATGATAAAGAAAAAACAGTATTTCTGGAAGAACCGGAAATGGCATTGGACCTTGGAGCTATTGCAAAAGGCTATATTACAGATGAAGTAGTAAAGGTATTGAAAGACAATGGTGTGACTACGGCAATTATCGATTTAGGTGGAAATGTCTATGTTATGGGGCATAGTCCACGAGGCGAAAAGGAAGACTGGAACGTTGGAATTCAGGATCCGAATAAAGCGCGTAATACAGTGATTGGTACTGTCAAAGAAAGTAATAAAACACTGGTTACTTCAGGCATCTATGAGCGCTATTTGAAAGTGAATGGGGAAACCTACCACCACCTATTTGATCCTAAAACAGGGTATCCGTTTGACAACGATATTGCTGGAGTGACCATCATCACGAATAAATCAATAGATGGCGATGGTCTTTCTACAGCAGTATTTGCTATGGGCGTGAAACAAGGTCTGGAGTATGTAGAAGGTCTGGATGATGTGGATGTAATTTTTGTAACAAAAGAAGATAAAGTATATGTCAGCAAAGATATTGAAAAAACATTTGAACTTGGCGAAGACTCTGGTTATACAATGGGGGACCGTTCAGAATTGAAATAAGGGGTAAATAATTTATGTCACTAAACGTGTTCTTAGAGATTGTAGAAATCCGTACCAAGCTGGCTAGTCTGTTTCCGTTTGCAGTAGGCGTTTTGTTCTCGATTGCCTATTTCCAGCAGGTATCCTGGCTGCATACACTATTATTTTTTATTGGGATGGTTGTTTTTGATATGGCAACCACAGCAATCAATAATTATATGGACTACCAAAAAGCAAAATCAGAAGTATACAAGCATGAAGAAAATATCATCGGCTCCTCAGGAGTTTCACCTGTCTTGGTAAGAAACATGATTTTTGGGATGATTGCCTTCACAGCAGTAATCGGTGTATTCTTAGCTGTTCAGACAGGCTGGCTGCTGCTGGTCATGGGTGGAGTGTGCTGTCTGATTGGGATTTTCTACACATTTGGACCAATACCGCTATCACGAATGCCTTTAGGAGAAGTTTTCAGCGGAGTTACAATGGGATTAGGCATTTTTGCTATGGTTGTCTACTTAAATGTAGTCAAAAATCCGCCGTTCTATCTAAAGCTGGATTTTAGCCAAGGGGCATTTGCACTGACTGGAAATTTATGGCAGTTATTGGCTGTTATTTGGGCCTCTCTACCGCTGGTTTTGACAATTGCAGATATCATGTTGGCAAATAATCTAAGGGATTTGGATACAGACATTGAAAATCATCGCTATACGCTAGTATATTATATTGGGCGAAAAAAAGGGACGCTGCTTTTTCAGCTGCTGATGTTGTTTTGCTACGGTATCATATTACTAGGCCTGCTTTTTGGTGTTTTCAAGTGGCCGATTCTATTGGTGCTGGTATCCTTTCCCAAGATTCGTAAAAATCTTCAGCAATTTAGAAAAGAATTGCCGCAGCCTAAAAGCTTCAGGTTTTCCATCAGCAATTTAGTGCTGTTCAACGGAAGCTACCTAGCAGGGTTGCTGGCTACAATAATACTTGAAAAAATACAGGGATGACTGCAGTCATCCCTGTATTTTTTTCAGGCTGATTTCCCCAGAAGATAAAGCTTTCTCATCGCCGTTTGGTAATTGGACGATTAATTCTCCTAGATTATTAATTTGTTTTGCAATCCCCTGATATTCTACTTGTTTCTGAATAAAAGTAACTTCTTTACCGAGAACAAAGGATTTTTTTCGATAGATATCTAAATAAGCAGTGTCTTTTTCGTTTAGAATTTTGTAGAAACGATTCCAGATTAGTGCAATCAATTCATTTTTTGTTATTGTCGGCTGACCGTCACTATATAAGGAGGTTGCTTTATCACGAATGTCCTCTGGAAACTCATCCTGTCTGATAGCAAAATTGATGCCCATGCCGATAACGATATTTGTGATTTGTCCTGATTCCACGTCGCTCATTGCTTCGGAAAGAATACCACAGACCTTGCGTCCATTAATATAGATATCATTCACCCATTTGATTTCAGAAACAATTCCAGCAGCTTTATCTAGTGCCTCGGCGATTGCAACAGCCATAATTAATGTATACTGAGCCATCTCCTCAAACCGCTGATTTGGACGCAAAAGAATACTCATATAAATGCCGCCGCCTTTTTTAGCAAAAAAAGGTCTGCCGAAACGACCTTTCGGCGCTTCCTGCATATCAGCAACGACAAGGGTGTTCTCAGGCTCGCCATTGACCGCCGCAAGCTTTGCATCCCGCATTGTAGAAGTGGAGGAGTCCAAAATTTTTATAGACAGGTCAGGCGTTTTCTCTGAAAGATACAAGCGGATTCCTTCAGCAGAGAGTATATCAGAGGGCAGGTATTGGTAGCCCTTATTTGTACTGCTGTTAATGAGATAACCTTCTTTTTTTAGCTCCTTAATTGCCTTCCAAATAGCAGTCCGAGAGACTTCAAGCTTCTGTGCCATTTCCTCACCGGAAATAAATTCAGGTGCTTGAGTCATTAGTAGTGTCAGCACGTTTTCTTTAGTTGTCATAAGTTCACGTCCTTATTTTTTCAGTGGTTTTCTTATCTACATAATTTCTATTAAAGATTTCTCTTACTAAAAGCGCCAGTTATTCCTAGTGAAGGAGTATCTGAAAAAATCAGATGCGTGCAAAATAATTGAATGCAGGGTGGAACATTCTCCCCTATCTTTTTCTTGAAGGGATATCTATAACTTTACCACATCTTAGAGAGAAAAATACGTCTTAACGTTGAGTTAAAATTCATCCTTTGGATGTATGTGAGAAGTGTAGATTTTTGATATAATTTTATCAATGATACAAGAAAAGAGGAAGAAAAAAATGGATAAGAAACAATTTGTTTGTGAGAAGTGTGGCAACATGCATTATGTGTCGGATCAGTTTCAAGCTACTGGGGGCAACTTTGCTAAGATTTTCGATGTGCAAAACAAGAAATTTATTACAATTAGCTGTACTCAGTGCGGCTTTACTGAGCTGTATCGCGGAACTACTTCAGACGGCTGGAACATTCTTGACTTCTTAATAGGTGGATAAATACCTCAGCTGGTAGCTGTTGAAATAGCAGAGAGCGGACAGAGCAAATTCTGTCCGGCTCTTTTTATGCTGCAGGAGCTCAGTTCTGGCTGTAAAAGATACTAAAGAGGGTAGACTCATCAACAGATGGGTCTACCCTCTCTTTTTTCTAGTTCGCTTTTGCTTTTTTTAAATCTGAGCGAATAAGGATTGATAAGGTTAATGCGATTAAGCAGAAAGCAATAAAAATCAGTAAAGTTGTATTGTAGTTTTTAAACGTTTCGTGAACAAAGGAAAGCAGTAATGGACCGACCATTCCAGCAGCAGCCCAAGCCGTTAAGATATAACCATGAATGGCGCCCAGCTCCTTTGTACCAAAGACATCGCCAATATAGGCAGGAATCACAGAGAAGCCTGCGCCGTAGCAAGTCATGATGATACAGATTAAAACAGCAAATAAAATTGGTGAACTGAAGAAATATAATGCAGTTAAAGCAATAACGTCGATAATAAAAATAGCTGTAAACACGTTGGGACGCCCGATGTAATCTGAAAGAGTGGCCCAAAACAATCGGCCGCCTCCGTTGAACAAGCCCATAATTCCCACCATGGCAGCAGCCATAGCGGCAGACATGCCTGTGATTTCCTGAGCCATAGGTGAAGCAGCTGAAACCAACGCAATACCGCAGGTGATATTGATAAACAGCATGAACCATAGCAGCCAAAAGCGTTTTGTTTTTATGGCTTCATTCGCAGCCAGCTGTGAATAATCTTCCTTTAATTTAACATGATTTTTCGTTTGTTTTTCATTGCTTTCTTCATAGCCGGCCGGTCGCCAGTCAACAGGTGGTTTTTCCAGGTATTGAGAAGCGATGAACATCACTGCAAAATAACAGGCACCTAAAATATAAAATGTTTTTGGAATGCCGACAGCAAGCATTAATTTCTGAGCAATCGGACCTGTAATCAAGGATGCGAAGCCGAAGCCCATGATGGCCATACCAGTTGCCAGTCCTCGTCGATCCGGGAACCATCGAATCATTGTCGAAACAGGTGTGACATAGCCAGCCCCCAAGCCTATTCCGCCGATAATCCCATAGGCTAGATACAGCAGCGGTAATGATTGGATATTAACAGCAACGCCTGTCAATATAATGCCGCTTCCGAACATAATGGATGCTACTGTTCCGGTTTTTCTTGGACCAAATTTTTCAACAAATTTCCCCATAAATGCAGCTGAAACCCCTAAACAGAAAATTGCAATACTAAAAGCAAAGGATATAGGTCCCTGCTCCCAGCCAGTCAGCTCAGCAATTGGTTTTGTATAGATACTCCATGCATAAGCTGAGCCAATTGATAAATGTACAGCGATTCCTGATGCGGCAATCAGCCATCTGTTTTTCACTTGTTTCATTTGTCTCACTCTCACTCTTTTCATTTTCACAAACCCTTGTATGTTATCGAGATATACATAACGTTTGCTCAACATTGAGCATTGTGAATAACTACTATGATACCACAATAGAAAATGCTTTCAACTGGTCTTTTCACTTTTCTTGAAGAGAGAGTGTCAATAACAATTATTGAAAGAAATTTTTTTGCTGAAATACTGATTAGACAAGCAACAGTTGGTCATCCTTTAGCTCGGTTCCGCTATTTTTATGGAAGAGCTCCATCAGTTCATTAACAGTTAAATTTTGTTTCTTTTCAGCATCGATATCTACAACGATATTTCCTTGATGAAGCATAATCAGACGATTGCCGTAGCGAATAGCATCCTCCATGTTGTGGGTGACCATAAAGGCGGTCAACTGCTGTTCTTTTATCAGTTTGTCTGTTAACTCCATAACGGTAATTGAGGTTTTAGGGTCCAACGCTGCTGTGTGTTCGTCCAGAAGAATCAACTCAGGACGAATTAATGTCGCCATCAATAGAGTGATTGCCTGCCGTTGCCCGCCTGAAAGCAGACCGATTTCAGCGGATAGCCGATTTTCCAAATTTAGATTCAGCTTTGCCAGCTGTTCTTTGAAAAACTGACGGTCATTTTTTCGAACACCGTTGCCCAGCCCGCGTTTTTGCCCGCGTTTCATTGCCAAAGCCATGTTTTCTTCTACAGTCAGCCGAACGGCAGTCCCCATTTTAGGATCTTGAAAAACGCGGCTGATTTGTTTCGAACGGGCGGCGACTTTTTGCTTTGTGATGTCTTTTTTATTCAGCAGCAGACGGCCTTCTTCAATGGGCAGCGTACCGGCAATACTATTCAAGAGAGTTGATTTTCCTGCTCCGTTTCCGCCGATGATAGTAATAAAATCTCCCTTACTGATGGTTAGATTGATGCCCTTCAATACGTGGTTTTCATTAATCGTTCCTCGTTCAAAATATTGATGGAGGTTTTCTATAGTCAATACAGGTTCCATTAACGGGTTCCTCCTTTTTTAGACAGTTTTAGCTTTTTCTGAACAAGCGGTGAAGACAAGCAAATAACTAAGATGAAGGCAGAAAACAGCTTAAGATCGGTAGGGTCTACATTAAGCTCGAGAACACAAGCTAGAATGAAACGATATAAGACAGCGCCAATAACAATCGTTCCAATGCCGGAATTCAAATCGGCAAAGTTATTATTTTGAACGAGCAGAGCGCCTGCTAGAGCAATACAGCCGTTAGACAGCATATAGCCAATCATTTTCATTCCGTCAGTATTAATACCGTTCGCCTGACTCATTTCAATGTTGTCGCCGGTCGCCCGAGTTGCCAGCCCCGCTTCCGTTTTAAAGAATAGGGTAAGCAGTCCAATCACAACAGCAACTACCAGAACACCAACTACAATCACACTAATCGTTTTCTCCAGCCCCCAGTTTTGAGCCTGCGTGAAGATTGTTTCTGTCCCTAGCAGAGAGATATTTGGTGCACCCATAACACGGGCATTAATACTGTAAAGACCCGTCATCGTGATGATGCCGGCAAGCAGTGCAGGGATTTTTAATTTCGTATGAAGAAATCCTGATGTTAAACCGGCTAATGCGCCGGCGATAAATGCAAAAATAAGTGCAAAGACAGAAGGGGCGGCTGGATGAATATCTAAAATCGGCACAAGCACCTTTTGGAGCTTGTAGAGTAATGTATCAGTTTCAAAGCCTTCGCGAATGCGCACCATGGTGAATGCAGCAACAGCTCCTCCTAATGGAAAGCTGCCTTCTGTTGTTAAATCAGCAATGTCAAGGATTCGATAGGTTAGAAAAACACCAATAGCCAGCAAGGACCATAATAATCCTTGAGATGTGGAGGAAAGGAAAATATTCAGCAAAAAAATCAACTTCTTTCAAATGAGTTTTGACAAGAACTAGCTGGAAGCGGCGGCTGGTTTTCCGCTTCCGTCTGTTCTTATTTGTAGTAACACCGCTATTTAGGTGTTTGAATACTATCTGGATCAATTCCCAGCGCTTCAGCCATTTCTTTGTTGACAACTAATTCTAGGTCATCTGCACTTTCTACAGGCATAGAAGCCGGTTCTGCTTCACCTTTGAGAATTTTAGCAGCCATTACCCCTGTCTGTTTACCAAGGGAATGATAGTCGATACCAATTGTTGCCAATCCGCCTTCAGTAACCTGATCGATGGAGGCAGGAACGATTGGAACTTTCAATTCTTTAGCAACCTCGCCGATAACTGCTGAGGCAGAAGCAAAGGTATTGTCAGTTGGAATATAAATACCGTCCACGTCTTTTGCTAAGCTGGTTGTTACCTGCTGCACATCATTAGTAGAGTTGGCTGTCAGGACTTTCGTTGCGACGCCGGCTTTTTTTAATGCAGCCTCAGCTAAATCAGCTTGAATTTTTGAGTTAGGCTCACCAGCGTTATACATAATGCCGATTGTTTTTGCGTCAGGAACAATACTCAACAGCAGTTCAATTTGCTTGTCGATTGATACCATATCTGTAGTACCAGTGATGTTGCCGCCAGGTTTATCATCAGAAGCGACTAGTTTGGCACTGACTAAGTCGGTAACTGCAGTAACTGTAATAGGAATATCGGTTGTTTCACTGGCAAGAGATTGGGCAGCTGGAGTTCCAATTCCCAGCAGTAAGTCCGGTTTTCCTTTTATTAGCTTTTCGCTCATGCTTTTCAGCTGTGCTTGATCGTTTTGAGCATTGCTGTAATCAAGGGTGAGGTTTTCACCTTCTTTAAAGCCGTTTTCTGCCAAGCCTTCTTTGAAGCCTTCATACGCTGCATCCAGAGAACCATGCTCCACAGGCTGCAGCACACCCACTGTTACACTGTCTTTGCTGCTCGAGGCGCCGCTGTCTTTTTTACTGCCTCCGCAAGCGCTAAGAGTTAGTAATGCTGCTGTCAGAATACTTAAACGAATCCATCTTTTTTTCATTGTATAGTCCCCCAATTTTCTTTTGTGTATTGATTTAGTGTTAAAGTGATAAAACAAAAACATCCATTTAGACAATATGTCTAAATGGATGTCGAGAATCATAAGAAATATACGCTTCTATTCATTAGCCACTTAGATTTATTGTCTACGCGGCTGTTTGCTCATCGCAAAGTTCTCTAGCCATCATAGATACAAAAACGAATTTGCCGTCTGTACCCATGAAGTATGAATACAAACCTATCTAAAATAGCTAAAGTAGTAACTATTCAATTGTGCGTGATTTGATATATTCGTCATAGGAATTCTCCTCCGCTTGATTGAATTGTTCTTAGTATATACAGCGAAAGAAAAAAAGTCAACAGATTTTTAGAATTTTCTGACGATTCTACCGGTTTAAATATGCTAAAATAGAAGGATGAGAAGCATCACTTAATGATGAGGAGGAAAATTATGAAACAACACTATCACGGCAGCTGTCAATGTGGAAAAATCAAGCTTACAGCAGCTGTCCAGTCTCTTGAAATGGGTCTTTGTCATTGCCGAAGCTGTCGAAAAATGAATGCGGGTCCAGTGTTCATTTTAGATGCTGGATTTGGAAAAGACATTCTATTCGAAGGGCTAGAACATATTACTGTGTATTCATCCTCGGAAAGAATGGAGAGAGGCTTCTGTAGTCATTGTGGAACCACGGTGTATTCAAGATTGGTTCAGCCGGACTTCTATGAAATTCCAGTAGATATATTTGATAATTTGCCGGAAAACGAACTGACAATAAGCAAGGAATTTTTTTGCAGCAGTCAGCCGGAATACTATCATTTTGTAGAAAAGGGTCAGAGGTTTGAGACATTTCCTCAATAACAGTTGAGATTTGAATTATCAGCGGGAAAATTTTTAATTCCATCTTTCTGTTTGGGGCAAATATGATATACTAATTTAGAAAAAACAAAAACATAAAGGGAGATTGTATTAGCATGAAAAGAAAAGTGTGGTTAGTTACGGGGTTATTATTTGTTTCTGTAGGTTTGATGGGTTGCGGCAGTAATGGGGATAAGGCAGAAACATCAAAAAGCAGTACTGAAAAAACAAGTGAAGTAAGTTCAGAAGAATCATCTACTGAAGAAACAACAGACGAAGTAAAAGAGTCTTCATCAGAAGAAGCGGATGCCTCAAATGAAATAGATGTGAAGAGCTATACTGCTGATAACGGAGAGGCTTTTGAATACGGATTGCTGGACCGCTGGCAGGAATTCGATGATATCCAATCTGTGAATCCGGCAGCTAGTTTTGCTTTTACAAATGGAAGCAGCGCAGTTGCAGCGATTTTCAATGACAAGGGTGATGTGGCAGACTATGCGACTTTCAAAAACCTGGTAGTTGAACAAATGCAGCAGACAACAGGTGTGACTATTACTTTTGAACCTACAACAATGAATGATATGGCTGGTGATAGAGCTAGTTTTGATGCAGAGATTCAAGGGATTAAACTGCATTATGTGATTTATCTGCTGGAATCTGATCAGAATTATATTCAGCTGTTAACATGGTCTATGCAAAGCAAGTTTGCTTCAGAAGAAAAAGTGTTGGAAGAAGCAGCGCATACCTTCAAAATGGTTAAATAAAACTAAAAATCAAGCCGGAGCAGCTAATTCTCAGCTGCTCCGGTTTTTATGGTGTATCGATGCTGAAACCCCTTGACTTTTACTATAGAAAGAAGTAGAATATGTAGATGCAAAAACTATCTAAAAAATGATAAAGCAGAAACGAAATATTGTCCGTTTCGGTTTTAAATAGGGAAACAAAAGTAGAAACACTTGATTTTTTTGATCATGGCGACATTCTATTTTTGGTTTTTTTTTGCCTAAAAACCGCAAAAAATGCTTTCTGTTACATATATTTAATATTTGTAACTTAAATGAAATTTTAAAAGGTAGAGTTTTGACAGACTTATATCTAGAGGGGTGAAGAGCTTGGCTGGACACGTAGTAAAATACGGAAAGCATCGCGAACGTAGAAGTTTCGCACGTATCAGTGAAGTGTTGGAATTACCAAATTTAATTGAGATCCAAACAGACTCTTATCAATGGTTTTTAGATGAAGGGTTACGTGAAATGTTTGAGGACATTCTGCCGATTGAAGATTTTCAGGGAAACCTGTCCTTAGAGTTTGTAGACTATGAATTAAAAGAACCTAAGTATACTGTAGAAGAAGCGCGTGCACATGATGCCAATTATTCAGCGCCGCTGCATGTTACGTTGCGTTTAACAAACCGTGAAACTGGAGAAATCAAATCTCAGGAAGTATTCTTTGGTGATTTTCCTCTGATGACTGAGATGGGTACCTTCATCATCAATGGTGCTGAGCGTGTTATTGTTTCTCAGCTAGTCCGTTCTCCTGGTGTTTACTTCCATGGAAAAGTGGATAAAAACGGTAAAGAAGGTTTTGGCTCTACAGTAATCCCTAACCGCGGTGCGTGGTTGGAAATGGAAACTGATGCAAAGGATATTTCCTATGTACGTATTGACCGTACACGTAAAATTCCATTGACTGTTTTAGTCCGTGCGTTAGGTTTCGGCTCGGATGATACTATTTTTGAAATCTTCGGCGAAAGCGAAGGCTTAAGAAATACAATCGAAAAAGATTTGCATAAAAATGCGAGTGATTCCCGTACAGAAGAAGGCTTAAAGGATATCTACGAGCGTCTTCGACCTGGTGAGCCAAAGACAGCTGACAGCTCGCGTAATCTGTTGACAGCCCGTTTCTTTGATCCAAAACGTTACGATCTGGCAAATGTAGGTCGTTATAAAGTAAACAAAAAATTAGACTTGAAAACACGCCTGTTGAACCTGACTCTTGGCGAGACATTGATTGATGCTGAAACCGGTGAAATTCTGGTTGAAAAAGGCACAGTTCTAACTCATCAGGTAATGGAAACGCTTGGCGAACATATCGATAACGGCTTGAACAGTGTAACTTTCTATCCAAGTGAGGATGGAGTTGTTACTGAACCAATGACCGTTCAAGTGATTAAAGTAGAGTCGCCAAAAGATCCAGAACGTATTGTCAATGTAATTGGCAACGGCTATCCAGATACAAGCGTGAAAACCGTTCGTCCAGCTGATATTGTTGCATCTATGAGTTATTTCTTTAACTTGATGGAAGATATCGGTAATGTGGATGACATTGATCACTTAGGAAATCGTCGTATTCGTTCTGTTGGCGAGCTTTTACAAAATCAGTTCCGTATTGGTTTGGCTCGGATGGAACGTGTGGTTCGTGAAAGAATGTCGATTCAGGATACTGAAACACTGACACCACAGCAGCTGATTAATATTCGCCCAGTTGTGGCAAGTATCAAAGAATTCTTTGGTTCTTCACAGCTGTCACAGTTTATGGATCAGACAAATCCGCTTGGAGAATTAACGCATAAACGTCGTTTATCTGCCTTAGGACCTGGTGGTTTGACTCGTGACCGTGCTGGTTATGAAGTGCGGGACGTTCACTATTCTCACTATGGCCGTATGTGTCCGATTGAAACGCCGGAAGGTCCGAATATCGGTCTGATTAATAGTCTGTCAAGCTATGCGAAAGTAAATAAATTTGGTTTTATTGAAACACCGTATCGCCGTGTAGACCGTGCAACTGGTCAGGTAACTGATCAAGTTGATTATCTAACTGCTGATACAGAGGATCACTACATTGTTGCACAGGCCAATTCATTGTTAAATGAAGATGGTACTTTTGTAGAAGATTTAGTAATGGCTCGCCTGCAAAGTGAAAACTTGGAAGTAACTGTAGATAAAGTCGATTACATGGATGTATCACCGAAACAGGTAGTTGCAGTAGCGACTGCATGTATTCCTTTCTTAGAAAACGATGACTCCAACCGTGCTCTAATGGGAGCGAACATGCAGCGTCAGGCAGTACCTTTGATTCAGCCTCGTTCACCATTTGTGGGAACAGGGATGGAATATAAAGCAGCCCATGACTCTGGAGCAGCTTTGCTTTGTAAGCATGATGGAGTAGTTGAATTTGTTGATGCTTCTGAAATTCGTGTCCGCAGAGACAATGGTGCTTTAGACAAATATATGGTAACAAAATTCCGCCGTTCTAATTCTGGAACGAGCTACAATCAGCGTCCAATCGTTCTTTTTGGCGAAAAAGTTGAAAAAGGCGATACGCTGGCTGATGGACCATCCATGGAAGAAGGAGAAATGGCTTTAGGACAAAACGTTCTAGTCGGCTTCATGACATGGGAAGGGTACAACTATGAAGATGCGATTATCATGAGTCAGCGTCTGGTTAAAGACGATGTTTATACATCTATTCATATTGAAGAATATGAATCAGAAGCTCGTGATACAAAATTAGGACCTGAAGAAATTACTCGTGAGATTCCAAACGTTGGTGAAGACGCGTTGAAAGATCTTGATGAGATGGGGATTATCCGTATTGGTGCAGAAGTTAAAGATGGTGATTTACTGGTGGGTAAAGTGACGCCGAAGGGTGTGACTGAACTTTCAGCCGAAGAACGTCTGCTGCATGCAATTTTTGGTGAAAAAGCCCGCGAAGTTCGTGATACTTCTCTGCGCGTGCCTCATGGCGGCGGCGGAATTGTGCATGATGTGAAAATCTTTACCCGCGAGGGCGGCGATGAGCTTTCTCCAGGTGTGAATATGCTGGTGCGTGTCTATATCGTTCAGAAGCGTAAGATTCACGAAGGAGATAAAATGGCCGGACGTCACGGGAATAAAGGGGTTGTTTCCCGTATCATGCCGGAAGAGGATATGCCTTTCCTACCAGACGGTACACCGATTGATATCATGCTGAACCCTCTAGGGGTACCATCTCGTATGAATATCGGGCAGGTATTAGAGCTTCACTTAGGGATGGCAGCCCGTCAATTAGGTATCCATGTAGCAACACCTGTATTTGATGGTGCAAATGATGATGATGTTTGGGAAACAGTTCGTGAAGCCGGTATGGCAAGCGACGCAAAAACTGTTCTTTATGACGGACGTACAGGTGAACCATTTGATAACCGTATTTCTGTCGGTGTTATGTATATGATCAAGCTGGCCCACATGGTCGATGATAAACTGCATGCCCGCTCTATTGGACCATATTCTCTTGTTACGCAGCAGCCTCTGGGTGGTAAAGCTCAGTTTGGTGGACAGCGTTTCGGTGAGATGGAGGTTTGGGCGTTGGAGGCTTACGGAGCAGCGTATACCCTTCAGGAAATCTTGACTTACAAGTCTGATGATGTAGTTGGACGTGTGAAAACGTATGAAGCAATCGTTAAGGGCGAACCAATTCCAAAACCAGGTGTACCGGAATCATTCCGTGTACTGGTAAAAGAACTGCAGTCCTTAGGGTTGGATATGCGCGTTTTAGATATTGAGGAGCAAGAGATTGAGCTGCGTGATATGGATGACGACGATGATGATTTGATTACTGTTGATGCGCTGACAAAATTTGCTGAGCAGCAATCTGCCAAGCAATTAGAGAAAGAAGCAGCTGCAGCTAAAAAAGAAGCAGAGGCTGATGTTGTTCAAAGTATTGAAACAGCAGAAGACAGAATCGATTAGTCGTTAGGTCGACTGAATAAGCGTAAGAAAGCATCAGCTGGTGTTCGAACGAACAACCAGCTGATGAAAAGATAAATTTATCATCTGGCTTTATGAGCTGATGTTATTGAGTGGCATCTTATTGTTTTTCTTGATTACTCAGCTTTTCTTAACTAAGAAATGGAGGGAACCCCTTTTGATCGATGTAAATAAATTCGAGAGTATGCAGATCGGTTTAGCTTCACCTGAGAAGATCAGAAGCTGGTCTTATGGGGAAGTAAAGAAACCCGAAACGATCAACTATCGTACTTTAAAGCCTGAACGTGAAGGCTTGTTCTGTGAACGTATTTTCGGTCCTACTAAAGACTGGGAATGTGCTTGCGGGAAATATAAACGTATCCGTTATAAAGGCATCGTCTGTGACCGATGCGGCGTAGAGGTTACTCGTTCTAAAGTGCGCCGTGAACGTATGGGTCATATTGAATTGGCGGCACCAGTATCACATATCTGGTATTTCAAAGGTATTCCTTCTCGTATGGGACTTGTTTTAGACATGAGTCCGCGTGCTTTAGAGGAAATTATCTATTTTGCATCTTACGTAGTAATTGATGCTGGAGATACCGGTTTAGAAAAGAAACAATTGCTGACAGAACGTGAATACCGTGAAAAACGCGATCAGTACGGACAAGGCTTCTCTGCTGCAATGGGTGCTGAAGCAATCAAACAATTGCTGGACAATGTTGATTTGGACGGCGAAGTTGCAAGTCTGAAAGAAGACTTAAAAACAGCGCAGGGACAAAAGAGAACACGGGCTATTCGTCGTTTAGATATTATGGAAGCTTTTCGTTCATCTGGTAATCAGCCGAGCTGGATGGTTATGGATGTTATTCCAGTTATTCCACCGGATTTGCGTCCAATGGTTCAATTGGAGGGCGGTCGTTTTGCAACGAGTGACTTAAACGATTTGTATCGTCGTGTTATTAACCGTAACAATCGTTTGAAACGTCTGCTTGATTTAAATGCGCCAAATATCATTGTTCAAAATGAAAAACGTATGCTGCAGGAAGCTGTTGATGCATTAATCGACAACGGACGCCGCGGCAGACCAGTAACTGGACCAGGTAACCGTCCGCTGAAATCTCTTTCTCATATGCTGAAAGGGAAACAAGGTCGTTTCCGTCAGAACTTACTGGGTAAACGTGTTGACTATTCCGGTCGTTCCGTTATCGTTGTTGGACCAAACTTGAAAATGTATCAGTGTGGTCTGCCGAAGGAAATGGCGATTGAGCTGTTTAAACCGTTTGTTATGCGTGTTCTGGTTCAACGGGAAATCGCAACAAACATTAAAAATGCAAAACGTAAAATTGAGCGCGGTGAAGATGAAGTTTGGGATATTCTGGAAGAGGTTATCCAAGAACACCCAGTTTTACTTAACCGGGCACCTACACTGCACAGATTAGGTATCCAAGCCTTTGAACCGGTTCTTGTTGAAGGTCGTGCTATTCGTCTTCACCCGCTAGTTTGTGAAGCCTATAATGCCGATTTCGATGGAGACCAAATGGCGGTTCACGTACCGTTGAATGAAGAAGCACAGGCTGAAGCGCGTATGCTGATGCTTGCGGCACAAAACATTTTGAACCCGAAAGATGGAAAACCAGTTGTAACGCCATCTCAGGATATGGTCCTTGGTAACTATTACCTGACAATGGAAGAAGAAAACCGTGAAGGGGAAGGTATGGTCTTCCGCGACATGAACGAAGCTGTTCTTGCATGGCGCAATGGCTATGTCCATCTACATTCGCGGATTGGCGTTCAAACAACACTGCTTGGCGACAAACCATTCACTGACTGGCAAAAAGAACGCTTGTTGATTACCACTGTTGGTAAGATTATCTTCAATGAAATCATGCCGATAGAGTTCCCTTATCTGAATGAACCGACAGATTATAACCTGACTGTTCAAACGCCGGATAAATACTTTGTAGAAGCTGGAACAGATATTCCGGCATATATTAAAGAGCAGGAACTGATTTTGCCGTTTAAGAAGAAAAATCTTGGAAATATCATTGCAGAAGTATTCAAGAGATTCCATATTACTGAAACCTCTAAAATGCTTGACCGTATGAAAGACTTGGGTTATAAACATTCAACACATGCCGGAATTACAGTAGGAATTGCCGATATCATGGTTCTCCATGAAAAGCATGACATTATCGATGCTGCCCATAAACAGGTAGAAACGATTACGAAACAATTCCGTCGTGGTTTGATTACAGATGATGAGCGTTATGAACGTGTAATTGCAGTCTGGAACGGTGCTAAGGATGATATCCAGCTGAAACTGATGGAAAGTTTGGATGCGAAAAATCCAATTTTCATGATGTCGGATTCAGGAGCCCGTGGTAACATCTCCAACTTTACTCAGCTTGCTGGGATGCGTGGATTGATGGCTGCGCCAAACGGACGTATCATGGAATTACCGATTATCTCTAACTTCCGTGAAGGCTTATCTGTCTTGGAAATGTTTATCTCTACTCACGGAGCCCGTAAAGGGATGACCGATACAGCACTGAAAACGGCCGATTCAGGTTATCTGACTCGTCGTTTAGTAGATGTTGCGCAGGACGTAATTATCCGTGAAGATGACTGTGGTACCGATCGTGGTCTGCAGATTGCTGCAATCAAAGAGGGCAATGAGATTATTGAAGCGTTGGAAGAACGTTTACTAGGACGTTACACACGTAAATCTGTATTCCATCCAGAAACGGGTGAGTTGATTATTGGTGAAGATCAATTAATCTCTGAAGATACTGCTAGAGAAATTGTTGATGCTGGTATTGAAACAGTAACTATCCGTTCTGTCTTTACATGTAATACCAAGCATGGTGTATGTAAGCATTGTTACGGACGTAACCTTGCTACTGGCTCAGATGTTGAAGTTGGGGAAGCAGTCGGAACGATTGCTGCTCAATCTATCGGTGAACCAGGTACACAGCTTACAATGCGTACCTTCCACACGGGCGGGGTTGCCGGTGACGATATCACGCAAGGTCTGCCTCGTGTTCAGGAAATCTTTGAAGCCCGTAATCCGAAAGGTCAGGCTGTAATCACAGAGGTTACTGGAGATGTTATCGATATCTCTGAAGATCCTGCAACACGTCAAAAAGAAGTAACAATTAAAGGGAAAACAGATACGCGTACGTATACTGTTCCATATACTGCCCGTATGAAAGTGGCAGAAGGCGATATGATTCATCGTGGAGAACCGTTGACAGAAGGTTCTATTGATCCCAAACAATTACTGCAGGTGCGCGATGTACTTTCAGTAGAAAACTACTTGCTGCGTGAAGTACAGCGTGTTTACCGTATGCAAGGGGTGGAAATCGGCGATAAGCATATTGAAGTAATGGTTCGTCAAATGCTGCGTAAAGTTCGAGTAATGGATCCGGGTGATACAGATATCCTTCCGGGTACCCTGCTGGACATCGCTGAATTCAAGGATCGTAACTATGACACCTTAGTGGCCGGCGGCGTTCCTGCAACAAGCCGTCCAGTACTGCTTGGTATCACGAAAGCCTCTCTGGAAACAAACAGCTTCTTGTCTGCTGCGTCCTTCCAGGAAACAACTCGTGTATTAACAGATGCTGCGATTCGTGGTAAGAAAGATCCTCTGCTTGGTCTGAAGGAAAATGTTATTATTGGTAAGATCATTCCTGCTGGTACAGGGATGGCTCGTTACCGCAACATGGAGCCTAAAGAAGTCAAAGTGGCTAGTGAGAATGTTTACAGTATCTCTGATATTGAAGCACAAATGGCTGCAGAAGATGCATTGAATGACTTAAATAAATAATTAAAAAAGGGAGTGGGACAATAGTCAGAAGAAAATCTGATTATTTTCTCACTTTTTTAATTTTAGGGTACACAAAAAGCACGCAACCGTGTAAGATTAAAGTGACTAAACCAAATCAAAAGGAGCGTGCTTTTATGTTTAAAGATTATACCATTAATCAAACGATTTTACCATTAGAGTTGGAACAGTTTATTCCTGAAACGGATGTCGCTTTTGCGGTTAATGCCTTAGTCGAAGCCATGCCGCAAACACTCTTTAATAAATTAGAAGAACAATTAGGCCGACCGGCCTACCACCCGAAGATGCTATTAAAAATTATTCTGTATGCGTATACTCAGCGTGTCTTTT
>NZ_JBTXLW010000028.1:0-32194 GCF_054871795.1 Enterococcus sp. LJL51
TTGTAGTGAAGGGTTTCCCTTTGTGAGAGTAGGACGCCGCCGCGCGATTATTCCGGCATAGCTCAGTTGGTAGTAGCGCATGACTGTTAATCATGATGTCGTAGGTTCGAGTCCTACTGCCGGAGTTTTAGCGAAAACCACAGGGTTTTCGCTTTTTTTTTGTCATTAATCTTATATGTGATAGAATCATACTAGTGATAAATATAAGACTTAAATAAATTTGCTTGGTTATCTAACAATTTTGTCATGTTAATTGATAATTTTGGCTTGAAACCTTTGTATTATAAGGTTTTACTCTTTTATCTTATTCAAAAATATGAAACTAAGACTTAAGTTTGACTAAACTTTTTTTGACTTGTGATATAATGTGTTTATTGCAATGACCAGTTTTAGGAGGGAATAACGTTGAAAATATTATTATATTTTGAAGGTGAAAAAATACTAGCTAAATCTGGTATAGGTCGTGCATTGGATCATCAGAAACGTGCACTTTCTGAAGTTGGGATTGAGTATACGTTGGATCCTAATTGTACGGATTATGACATCTTGCACATTAATACGTATGGTATACATAGTCATGGAATGATTAGTAAAGCTCGAAAACTTGGGAAGAAAGTAATCTATCATGCACATTCGACCGAAGAAGATTTTAGAAATTCTTTTGTCGGTTCCAATACTATTTCTCCATTAGTAAAAAAATACTTAGTGAGTTTATATAAAAAGGCTGACTATATTATTACGCCAACCCAATATTCAAAGGAATTACTTCAAGGATATGGTATTACTGTACCGATTTCGGCTATTTCTAATGGAATTGATTTGGAACGCTTTAAGCATTCTGAACAGAAAGAAGAAGCTTTTAGAGCACATTTTAATATAAAAGAAAATGAAAAAGTAATCATTTGTGTTGGTTTATATTTTGAACGTAAAGGAATTATTGATTTTGTTGAAATAGCGAAGCGATTGCCAGAGTACCGTTTCATCTGGTTTGGCTATACACCTATGTATTCCATACCTAAAAATGTCCGGGATATAGTCAAGGGTGAGCATCCTGAAAATGTGGAGTTTCCAGGATACATTAAAGGTGATATTATTGAAGGAGCGTATTCAGCAGCTGATTTGTTTTTCTTTCCATCTCATGAGGAGACTGAAGGGATTGTTATTTTAGAAGCTTTAGCAAGTAAGCAGCAGATATTAGTTCGGGATATCCCAGTATATGCTGGCTGGCTTAAGAAAAATATTAATTGCTATATGGGAAAAACACAAGATGAATTTACTCTTCTCATTCAACAGATTATTAACCATGAACTACCGTCAACTGAAGAAGCCGGCTACGCAACGGCTAAAGAAAAAAGTATTGAAGAAATCGGTCAGGAATTAAAAGAGATTTATAGAAAAGTTGCTGATGTCAACAACAAGAGTGAATCAGTTGTTCATCAAGGCAATAGCTATTAAGTGGAGGGAGAAAAAGTGAAAGTTGGATTTTTTACAGATACTTATTTCCCCCAAATAAGTGGGGTAGCAACATCGATTTATACCTTGAAAGAGGAATTGGAAAGAAATGGGCATGAGGTTTACATTTTTACTACAACAGATCCTAATGCACCAGAATTTGAAGAGGATGTTATTCGGATGCCAAGTGTGCCCTTGGTGTCTTTCAAGGAAAGAAGGCTCGTTGTTCGAGGAATGTGGTATGCTTATCTGATAGCCAAAGAATTAGAGTTGGATTTGATTCATACACATACAGAGTTTGGTTCTGGAATTTTAGGAAAAATGGTTGGGAAAAAGCTAAAGATTCCGGTTATCCATACGTACCATACAATGTATGAGGAATATCTGCATTACATTGCAAAGGGAAAGGTTTTACGCCCAACGCATGTGAAGTATCTTTCTAAAGCCTTTACTAATCATACAACGGGTGTGGTATGCCCAAGTAAACGAGTAATAAATAAACTGCAGGAATATGGAGTCAAATCTCCGATGCGGATTATACCAACAGGAATTGACATTAAAAAATTTGAACGTCCGGATATTACCCGGCAGATGGTTAAGGAACTAAGAGAGGAAATTGGTTTAACTGATGAAAACTTAACCCTTCTTTCTCTTAGCAGAATATCTTATGAAAAAAATATACAAGCAATTTTGACCGGAATGAGCCGGATTATTGAAGAATTTCCTCAAGTTCGTCTGCTTATAGTAGGAAACGGACCTTATTTAGAGTCGTTGAAAACAATGGCCGTAGATTTGGGTATAAAAGAGTATGTTATCTTTATTGGAGAAGTACCAAATGATCAAGTGGCAATTTATTACAAGGCAGCTGACTTTTTTGTCAGTGCTTCAACTTCAGAAACCCAAGGCCTAACTTATACTGAGGCGATAGCTGCTGGTGTACCTTGCATTGTTGAAGGGAATGACTATTTGAATGAACTATTGGATCATCGTTCTTTAGGGATTACTTTTGAGAAGGATGAAGATTTTGCACAAGCTGTAATTGATTATATCTATGAAGATGTGCCTTCTGACCAAGCAATTATTGATAAAAAAATGCACGAAATTTCTGCAGAGTATTTTGGTGAGAAAATGATTGAGTTTTATACAGATACGATTAATTACTATCAAGAGGTTTCGCAAGATAAAAAGGATAGTTTTGTATCGATGGAAAAAATTAAGGTAAAATTTATTTCGTTTAGAAGATAAGAAAAATGTAAAAACCGCTGCATGTAGTATATACTTACATACAGAGGTTTTTATTTTTGTATGAAAGGAATGGAAATATGGGAAAAATTGGATTTATCGGCATAGGAGTTATGGGGCATGCAATAGTTATGAATATGATGAATCATGGGTTAGAGGTAAACGTTTACAATCGTACCAAGAGTAAAGCAGATGATTTGATTACAAATGGGGCACACTGGCAGGAAACTCCAGCGAAGATTGCCGAGAACAGTGAGATTATTTTTACAATGGTGGGCTTTCCAGCAGATGTTGAAGGAGTTTATTTTGGCGAAAATGGTATTTTTCAAGCTGATATTACTGGGAAAATAGTAGTAGATCTTACAACCAGTACTCCTTCTCTAGCTGAGAAAATCGCTAAAGAAGCAAGCAAACTTGGCGGACAAGCATTGGATGCTCCAGTATCTGGTGGAGATTTGGGTGCGAAGAATGGTACGCTGACAATCATGGTAGGAGGAGAGCAATCAGCTTACGACAAGGTAGTCCCTGTATTTGAAGCCTTTGGAAAAACTTATAAGCTGCACGGTGGTGCAGGAAAGGGGCAGCATACAAAGATGGCAAACCAAATTATGATTGCCGGAACAATGACTGGAATGACAGAAATGCTGGTTTATGCGGACAAAGCCGGGCTTAATCTTGAGAAGGTAATCGAGACTCTTGGAGGCGGCAGCGCCTCTAACTGGTCCATGAACAATTATGGTCCTAGAATACTGAGAGCAGATTACTCCCCAGGTTTTTTTGTAAAGCATTTTATAAAGGATTTGAAAATAGCGCTGGATGAAGCAGATAAATTAGGATTGACATTACCCTCTACCAAGCTGGCAGAGGAATTGTATAGCCGTTTAGCAGACGAAGGGTTCGAAAATGATGGAACACAGGCTTTGATTAAACTCTGGTGGAAAAGCAACTAATAACGAAATACTATTTTATTAAGGAACAGCAAAAAAATTGAAAAAATTGACGAAAAATCATGCACGACGGACAATGTTTTGTTACAATGGTACAGGAATGAAACTTAGTTCGCCGAGGGAGGTCAAGTTATGAAGCAATCACAGTTAGTAGCGATCATCAAAAGACTTGAAGCAATGACAGAAGCAAATGACAATGAAATACAAGTTCGTCGTTTTGAACGGGAAGGCGTTGAAAAATGTCTTGTGAACTATGATAAGACGACTGATACTTTTGAACTGACAGAAGCGGATAGTCAGCAAAGCTATCAATTTGACAATATCGATATTGTAGCGATGGAGATTTATGATTTGATCCAATAAGTTATGGTTGAGGATGCATCGTTACCCGTGACTTAATTTAAAGAAAAAAGCCTTGTTGATGTACAATCAAGGCTTTTTTTATTATTCCAAAAGATTCTATATAATTACATGTATAGAATCATCTGCCAGAATGGTGTGCATATTAGAGTACTAATGATTGCAGATGTACTGATTTCACTAAAGTTAGCTGTCAAAAATATTAGTAGTACTAATAGCATTATCTGTTCTTTTACAGTATTTCCCTGACTAAGCCTGTGTAAGCTCAGCAAAAATCTTCCCAACGGTTGTTTGCTCAGTTATTTTATAAGCGTTTGCTCCAGCAAATACTAGGGCATTGTTAGGATCTTTGGTCACTGCATTTAAAAGTGTTTCTGAAATACAGTAGGGAATGGTTTCGCGATCACAATGCTTATAAGACAAACAGCTGCGGCATTTTTCAATAGGAATTTGCTCATGTTTAATTCGTTCTGTGAACTGGTTTTTAATTGCCCGGCCCGGCATTCCGACAGGGCTTTTTATAATCGCAATATCCTCTTTTTTTGCATCGATATAAGCCTGTTTAAATGCATCTGGAGCATCACATTCTTCTGTTGCTACAAAGCGAGTAGCCATCTGTACACCTGCACAGCCTAAATTCATATAATGATCAATATCAGAACGGTTATAGACACCGCCAGCAAAAATAACAGGAATTTTACGGTTGAAATCTTCCCCAAATTGGTTGACAGTCGCAATAATTTGTTGAAGCTCTTCGTCCATGTTATCAATACTTTCTTTGATAGACTCAGCTTTAAAACCTAAATGACCACCAGCTTTTGGTCCTTCCACTACCACGAAATCTGCAGTTTTATTATAACGCTTTTTCCACATGCCCAGCAGTACCTTGGCAGCCTTGTTCGATGAAACAATCGGCGCAATTTTAGTTTTGCTTCCTTCGACAAGTTCGGGAAGATTAATTGGCAGTCCGGCGCCGGAAATAATGACATCCGCCCCGACCTCGACACAGCGTTTTACATAGCGGTCGTATTGAAAACTGGCGGCCATAATATTAAAGCCAACTATTCCGCCTTTAGCAATTTCCTTGGCTTTATCAAATTGTTTTTTTATCGCTGCCATGTTTGCCCGCATTGGTGACTTTTCAAAAACTTCTTCCTGATAGCCAATTTGGGCAGTAGAGAGGATTCCAATTCCGCCTTCTTTGGCAACGGCTCCGGCTAGATTCGCAAGACTTACGCCGATGCCCATCCCGCCTTGTATAACAGGGATTTTCGCGACAAGTTTATCTATCACTAGTGGTTTTAATGTCATGTTGAAGCTCCTTATGCTTATGATTTAAATGGTAAATAGTTTGAACATCAAACTAAAGCTACTATAGACAGTTCTGAAAGAATTGTCAAACCTTTTATTTTTTTAAGCGTATGGATCAATAAAGTTATTTTAAGTTTTATCCTTGATATTGCTAAGTTTCCCTAAAGAAAAAACTAAGAAAATAAAAAAAGGCTTGCAAAAATTTTAAGAATGATATATAGTTTGACTGTCAAATGTTTTGATAATCAAAGTAATTACGGATGGTGTGCAGGATGGAACCAGATTTAGAAACAATAAACGATTATCTAGTGAGTGTCTTCAACGATATTCTGACAATCGAAGAGTCTGAATTGAAAAAATCAAAATTTAATGATTTATCTATTACAGAGATGCATACGATTGAAGCAATCGGAATGTATAAGCGAAAGACTTCTTCTGAGGTTGCCAAAGAGCTGTCTATTACAGTAGGAACTCTAACAGTTGCAATCAATAATTTAGTGAAGAAAGGCTATGTTGAACGTATTCGAAGTGAAGATGATCGCCGCGTTGTAAAGCTTGGCCTAACAAAAAAAGGAAAACTTCTTTATCGTGTTCATCAGCATTTTCACCGGGAAATGGTTAAAAATATTTTGGATGGTATGGATCAAGAAGAAGAACAGGCTTTATTGAAAGCATTGAAGAACCTCCATGATTTTTTACAAGAATACAAGTAAAAACGGAGGGAAAAAATGAGTCAATATGGAAAAATAACTTGTACCGGTAGTTATCTTCCGGCAAAGCAAGTAACAAATGACGAGTTAAGTAAGTTTATGGATACTTCTGATGAATGGATTAGAAGCAGGACAGGGATTCAGTCCCGTCATGTAGTAACAGATGAAAATACTTCGGATCTTTGTACTAAAGCGGCTCAGAATATTTTAAAAAAATCTGGTTATACTGGTGATTCTCTGGATTTTATTATTGTAGCAACCATTACTCCAGATTACCAAATGCCTTCAGTTGCTTGTCAGGTACAGGCTGGAATTAAAGCAGACAATGCTTTTGCCTTTGATATTAGTGCTGCTTGCTCGGGCTTTGTTTACGGATTAAGTCTGGGTGAAAAGATGATTCGAAGCGGCTACAAACGAGGTATTGTTTTAGGCGGCGAAACCTTATCCAAGGTTTTGGACTGGAAGGACCGCAGCAGCGCAGTTTTATTTGGAGACGGTGCTGGGGGCGTGCTGCTCGAAGCTGATGAGAGTCCGCACTTTTTAGCTGAAAAACTTCAATCAGATGGTACACGAGGCGGTTCACTAACTTCTGGTTTCCGTGAAAATAAAAGTCCGTTCTATGATGAATCAACAGAAGAGACAGCCTGGCTAAAAATGAATGGTAGAGCAATCTTTGATTTTACAATGAGTGATGTAGCAAAGAACATTCGTCAAGTGCTGGATGAAAATTCAGTACAGGCTGATTATTTCTTACTCCATCAGGCAAATGTACGAATTATTGATAAGCTAGCCAGAAAGCTAAAAATTCCCAGAGAAAAATTTCTAACGAATATGGATAAGTATGGCAACACTTCTGGAGCCAGTATTCCTATTTTACTGGATGAGGCAGTTACAAATGGAACATTGAAATTGGATTCAACACAAAATGTGGTGTTAACAGGTTTTGGCGGAGGGCTAACATGGGGGACGTTACTCCTAACTTTGTAAAAAACTGTTTACATATATATGAATTCTATTAAAGAGAATGGAACTCAGTATTGATTTTCTTGCTGTTCTTGCAGGTGAGAGCTGTTTTTCATGCATAGAATCTTTAACAGGATTTATGAAAATCAAAAAAACAAAACTTTTGGAGGAATATACACATGGTATTTGAGAAAATTCAAGCAATTATTGTAGAAGAATTAGGAAAAGAGCCTGAAGAAGTAAAAATGGAAACAAACATTCAGGAAGAACTGGATGCTGACAGCTTGGATCTATTCCAAATTATCAATGAGATTGAAGATGCGTTCGATGTAAAGATTGAATCTGAAGAAGGCATTGTAACTGTAAAAGATTTAGTAACATACGTAGAAAAACAACAAAACAGCTAATTTTTAATTGGCTGACTAACAAGTTAAACATAGTTGTGCCAGAAGTGACAAGCTTCAAAAGTTGAGAAGAATATATGAGAATTGTTTTCCAGATCATTGTTGAGTGGACAGATACTTTAATGTCTGCTTACCAGTGAGATTGGCAAACCTCAAGGATTTCTACTTAATTTTGAAGATAGTGCTTCTGGCACGCTGTTTATTTGGATTTTAGAGAAATATGAGGTTGGGTATGGAGCTATATGCCAAACCCACTCGTTACTCGTTTACTGCAATCATTTTTAGATTATGAAGGATGTATTATATGCAATCAAAAATTTGTGAATTATTTGGAATTAAATACCCTATTTTTCAAGGTGGAATGGCTTGGATCGCGGATGCTGAGTTAGCAGCAGCAGTTTCTGAAGCTGGCGGTTTGGGAATCATTGCTGGTGGAAATGCCCCAAAAGAAGTAGTACAAGAAGAAATAAGAAAAATTAAGGCTCTTACGAGTAAGCCTTTTGCTGTAAATATTATGTTATTGTCGCCGTTTGCTGAAGATATCATTGATTTAGTTTGTGAAGAGCAGGTTCCTGTAGTTACAACCGGCGCAGGCAATCCCGGAAAGTACATGGAACGCTTCAAATCACTGGGGATTAAAGTCGTTCCAGTAGTCCCTTCTGTTGCACTAGGAATAAGGATGGAAAAAATCGGAGCAGATGCGGTGATTGTCGAAGGAATGGAAGCTGGCGGGCATATTGGCAAGCTGACAACAATTAGTTTGGTTCCCCAAGTAACCGATGCACTGTCTGTGCCGGTTATTGCAGCTGGCGGGATTGGTGATGGCCGCGGAATGGCTGCAGCTTTCATGCTTGGTGCCGAAGGAATTCAAGTGGGCACACGTTTTCTTGTAGCAAAAGAATGCACCGTTCACGAGAATTACAAACAAAAAATTATCAAAGCAAGAGATATCGATACAGTGGTTACTTGTCAGCATTTTGGTCATCCAGTTAGAGCATTGAAAAATAAATTAACTAGAGAATATGATCAGCTGGAAAAAGAAGAGCTTAAAAATGAGACACCTGATACGCAGAAGTTTGATGAGTTGGGGCAAGGGGCCCTGCGTAAAGCAGTTGTTGATGGTGATGTTGACAACGGTTCTATCATGGCCGGACAAATCGCCGGATTAATAAAAAAAGAAGAAACGGCTAAAGAAATTATTGATTCTTTTGTAAAGGAAGCCAAAGAAGCTTTTAAAATACAGTATCAGCGTTTTAGTTAAGAGTACGCTTGAGAAGGAGAAAGAGAATGAAGACAGCATTTGTATTTAGTGGGCAGGGTGCTCAATATACAGGAATGGGTAAGGAACTTTACGATCAGGAGCCGCTTGTTCGGGACACCTTTACTGAGGCCAGTGAGGTTCTTGGCTACGATATGGCTGAGCTTTGTTTTTCTGATGACGGGCGGCTGAATGAAACGACCTATACCCAGGCAGCTATTCTAACCGTTAGTACGGCGTTCAATAGAGTTCTAGCTGCCAACGGAGCTGTACCAGATGTGGTGGCAGGACTTAGCCTAGGTGAATATAGTGCTCTTGTTGCAAGCGGAGCAATAACGTTTAAGGCAGCAGTTGCTTTGGTTGCCAAGCGCGGGAAGTTTATGACGGAGGCTGCACCGACAGGAACAGGGAAAATGGTTGCTGTAATGAATGCTGACCGTGACCTTATTGAAGACTGCTGCAGACAAGCCTCAACCGTTGGAATTGTTTCCCCGGCTAACTATAATACACCCCAACAGATTGTTATTGGCGGTGAAGTAGAAGCAGTAGATAAAGCCGTTGCCTTGCTGACTGAGCAGGGGGTTAAGCGAACGATTCCTTTGAATGTAAGTGGTCCTTTTCATACGGCTTTGCTGAAGCCGGCATCTGAGAAGCTGGCAAAGGAATTGGAAAAAGTTCCATTTAGCACACCGAAAATTCAAGTAATCAGCAATACGACAGCTGAGGTTATGGCAGCGGATCAGATTAAGCCGCTGCTAACGCAGCAGGTGATGAAGGCGGTTCGTTTTGCTGACAGTATTGAAACAATGAAAAAAATGGGTGTTGTCAGAATTATTGAGGTTGGTCCAGGAAAAACACTGACTGGTTTCATTAGAAAAATTGATAAATCAATCGTAACTGGCCGCGTTGAGGATCAAGCGACATTAACAGAAACTTTAGCACTTTTAAGTGAGGGATAATGGATGGATTTGAAGGGTAAAAATGTATTTGTGACTGGCAGCAGCCGCGGTATCGGGAAAGCAATTGCGCTGACCTTTGCACAGGCAGGTGCTAATATTGTATTGAACGGCAGAGGAGAGATTCCGAAAGAGCTGATTAATGAAATTAAAGCGAACGATGTTGACTGTGTAGGTGTCTGCGGCGACATTTCAGATTATGAAGCGGCTGGTGAAATGATCAATAAAGCTGTTGAAGCATTAGGCTCAATCGACATATTAATTAATAATGCTGGAATCACCAATGACAAGCTGTTGTTGAGAATGTCAGAAGAAGATTTTTCAAAATGTATTGATATTAATTTAGTAGGAACCTTTAATATGACGCAGCATACAGTGAAACGGATGATGAAACAGCGGAGCGGTCGAATCATTAACATGACAAGTGTGGTGGGCTTGATGGGAAATATCGGTCAGGCAAATTACTCAGCCAGTAAAGCTGGAGTTGTGGGTTTTACTAAATCAGTAGCCAGGGAAGTAGCAGCTAGAGGGATTACCTGTAATGCTATTGCACCGGGATTTATCGATACAGAGATGACAGCTGTACTTTCAGATGAAGTTAAGAAAAAAATGAATGAACAAATTCCTTTAAGAAAATACGGTCAGGTCGAAGATGTTGCCAAAGCAGCTGTATTTTTAGCAGAAAGTCCTTATATTACCGGACAAGTGCTAAATATCGACGGCGGTTTAGTAATGCACGGATAAACCAGTTAGGAGGAAGGAAATATGAATCGAGTAGTAATTACTGGGTATGGCGTGGCGTCTCCAATCGGAAATGATGCGTCCACCTTTTTGGAAAGCTTGAAAGAAGGAAGAAACGGGATTGGTCCCATCACTAAGTTTGATGCAGCCGAAACAGGGATTACCTTAGCTGCTGAAGTGAAGGACTTTCCTTTTGATAAATATTTTGTGAAAAAAGACGCGAAACGAATGGATTTATTTTCTCTATATGGAATCTATGCTGCATTGGAAGCAATGGAAATGAGCGGACTGGAAATAGATAACATTGACACAGATCGTTTCGGCGTAATGGTTGGTTCTGGAATTGGCGGTCTTCAAACGATTCAGGATCAGGTTGTGCGAATGCACGATAAAGGTCCGCAGCGTGTAAGTCCTCTGTTTATTCCAATGTCGATTGCTAACATGGCTGCTGGTAATATTGCATTGCGCGTGGGAGCAAAAGGTATCTGTACAGCAGTGGTTACGGCCTGTGCCAGTGCAACGCATTCGATTGGCGAAGCCTTCCGAAATATTAAACATGGTTATTCTGATGTAATTTTAGCTGGTGGAACAGAAGCATCCATCACGGAAATTGGGATTGCTGGTTTTGCTTCACTAACAGCCTTATCGAATGAAACAGATAAGGACAAGGCGTCGATTCCCTTTGATAAAAATCGTAACGGATTTGTCATGGGGGAGGGAGCCGGTGTGTTCATGGTTGAATCGCTGGAGCATGCCCAAAAGCGCGGTGCAGTAATCTTAGGTGAAATTGTTGGTTACGGTGCAAATTGTGATGCGTATCATATGACATCACCAACACCAGACGGCAGCGGAGCAGCAAAAGCAATGAAGCTGGCAATGGCAGAGGCAGGGATTACACCTGAACAAGTTGGTTATATTAACGCACACGGAACGAGTACGCCGCCGAATGACAGTGCAGAATCCAAGGCTATTGAATTGGCGATGGGATCAGCAGCGAAAGATATTCCTGTGAGCAGTACCAAGAGTATGACTGGACATTTACTGGGAGCAGCTGGAGGAATTGAAGGAATTGCTACCTTGAATGCGCTGCAGCATCAGTTTATTCCACCAACCATTGGCTTAACTGAACTGGATGAAGAAGTCACAGTAAACATTGTGGGAAATACAAGTCAGCCTCATAGTTTTGACTATGGTCTAAGTAATTCCTTAGGCTTTGGCGGCCATAATGCAGTTATCTGTTTGAAACGCTGGGAGGATTAGTAATAATGGATATTAACGAAGTAAAGGACCTTTTGGTACAGTTTGACCAATCCAGTTTAACAGAATTTGATTTAAAAGAAGGTTCTTTTGAGCTTTACATGAATAAAAACCAGACATCTTTGAAAGATGTTCGAACATCGGAACAGGGAGTCCAGTCTTCACCAGTACAGCCTCCTGAACAGGTTACAGAAACTCTTGTGCCGGTGCAGGCTAGTGTTCCAGTGGCTGAAAAAACAACAGCTCCTGATTCTGTGGAAGAAATTTTATCTCCATTAGTAGGCGTTGTGTATTTACAGCCAGCACCAGATAAACCAATCTTTAAACAGGTTGGGGACAAGGTGAAGAAGGGCGAGGTTGTATGTATTATTGAGGCTATGAAGCTGATGAACGAAATCACGGCAGCCGTAGACGGAACGATTACAGAGGTTTTGGTTGAAAATGAAGACGTTGTGGAATATAATCAGCCAATATTCAGAATAGCTAAAGGAGAGTAACCAATGAATATACAGGAAATCATGGAAATTATCCCTCATCGGTATCCGTTTTTACTTTTAGACAGGGTGGATGAAATTACTGTTGGTGAACGAGTTGTAGCTGTTAAGAATGTAACAATTAACGAACCCTTTTTCCAAGGGCATTTCCCAACTGAACCGGTTATGCCGGGTGTGCTGATTTTGGAAGCTTTTGGTCAGGCTGGCGCTGTTGCATTGTTGTCAAAGCCTGAATTTAAAGGGAAAACAGCTTACTTTGGTGCCATGGACAAGATTCGCTTCAGGAAAAAAGTGGTTCCTGGTGATACATTAATATTAGAAGTAGAGATCTTGAAAATGAGAGCAACAGCTGGTACAGGTAAAGGAATTGCAAAGGTAAACGGTAAAAAAGTTGCAGAAGCCGAACTAACTTTTATGATTGGATAGATGTCGATGTTTTCAAAAATTTTAATTGCGAACCGTGGAGAAATTGCTGTCCGTATTATTAGAGCCTGCAGAGAACTGGGAATCCGCACAGTTGCGGTTTATTCAGAAGCAGATCAGGATGCAATGCATACACAGCTAGCAGATGAAGCAATTTGTATTGGACCGGCTAAAGCTGCCGATTCTTATCTGAATGTTCAACGGGTTTTAAGTGCAGCTATCGTAACAAATGCAGAAGCAATTCATCCAGGGTTTGGTTTCTTATCAGAGAATAGCCAATTTGCCGCAATGTGTGAAGAATGTAATATCACATTCATCGGACCAAAAGCAGAAACGATAGATGCGATGGGAAATAAAATTAATGCAAGAAAATTGATGATTGAAGCCGATGTTCCTGTAATTCCTGGTAGTGAAGGCGTGATTGCTACTGTAGAGGAAGCATTAACAATTGCTGAGAAAATCGGTTATCCAGTGATGCTCAAAGCTGCTGCTGGCGGAGGAGGCAAAGGGATTCGTAAGGTTCTCAAAAAAGAGGAGCTTCCGGCCCAATTCACTTCCGCTCAGCAAGAAGCAAAAGCAGCTTTTAGTAATGGCGACATGTATATTGAAAAAATTATTTATCCGGCTAGACATATTGAAGTGCAAGTATTAGGGGATAACTACGGTCATGTGATTCATCTGGGAGAAAGAGATTGCTCCCTTCAAAGAAATAATCAAAAAGTGATGGAAGAATCGCCTTCTGTGGTTATTTCAGATGAAAAACGTAAACTGCTGGGAGAGACTGCTGTTCGAGCAGGAAAAGCAGTTGCTTACCAAAATGCAGGGACAATTGAATTTCTGATGGATGATTCTGGTGCATTCTATTTTATGGAAATGAATACACGCATTCAGGTGGAGCATCCAGTAACTGAAATGGTCACCGGCATTGACTTAGTGAAAGCACAATTGAAAATTGCTGCGGGTGAGGAATTAACCATCAAGCAAGAAGATGTACAACTGACGGGTCATGCCATTGAATGCCGAATTAATGCTGAGGACCCAGCATTCAATTTTGCTCCTGCACCCGGAACAATTAATAATCTGCTCCTGCCAAGCGGCGGCATGGGATTGAGAGTAGATAGCGCAATGTATACAGGTTATAAGATTCCGCCGTATTATGATTCAATGATTGCTAAAATTATCGTCCACGGTGAAAATCGCTTTGATGCATTTATGAAAATGCAGCGGGCACTGAACGAATTGGTTACAGACGGATTGACAACTAATGCAGAATTTCAGTTGGATTTGATTACCCATGGAAGTGTTCTTGCAGGAGACTATGACACCAGCTTTTTACAGGAAACCTTTCTACCATCTTGGGAGCCTGAATCTGATTAGTAAAATAGAATCTGGAAGTAGAGGACAATAACCCTCCAAAATGAAGAGCCTGGACAGGTTCGTCGAAAGGATAAAGGAGTAGAGAGATGGCTTTATTCAAAAAGAAAAACTACATTCGCATCAATCCTAATCGTGGTATTGATGCTGATAATAAAAAGCCTGCTGTTCCGGATAACATGTGGGCCAAGTGTCCATGCTGTAAACAGACACTTTACACAAAAGATATGGGCCCCGAGAAGGTCTGTCCTTATTGTGGATACAGCTTTAGAATCAATGCGTGGGAACGGCTGCTGCTTACAGTAGACGAAAAAAGCTTCAGTGAATGGGATACAGACATTGAGACTGACGACCCGCTAAATTTTCCCGGATACAAAGAAAAGGTTGCAGCGATGCAGGAGAAAACTAATCTCCATGAGGCAGTCTTGACTGGCAAGGCTGAAATAGAAGGCTTTACAACAGCAATTGCTGTGATGGATGCCAATTTTATCATGGGAAGCATGGGAACTGTTGTTGGTGAGAAAATTACTCGGCTGTTTGAACGGGCAACAGCTGAAAAACTGCCAGTAGTCATTTTTACAGCTTCAGGTGGAGCACGCATGCAGGAAGGCATCATGTCTTTAATGCAGATGGCAAAAATTTCTGCAGCGCTGAAACGTCATAGTAATGCCGGACTATTGTATATTACAGTCTTGACTGATCCAACAACCGGCGGGGTTACAGCCAGCTTTGCAATGGATGGAGATATTATTCTGGCAGAGCCTCAAAGTTTGATTGGTTTTGCTGGACGTAGAGTTATTGAACAAACGATTCGTCAAGAGCTGCCTGAAGATTTTCAAAAAGCAGAATTCTTATTAAGCCATGGCTTCGTTGATAGAATTGTGCCGAGAAATCAACTGAAGGAAGTACTAAAATCATTGTTGATGATACATGCAGCAGAGGGGTGGACGTAGAAGTGGAAAGAACAGCTAATGAAATTGTGACGCTGGCCAGATCTCAAGAGCGCTTCACCTCGTTGGAATATATTGATGCAGTTTTTGACCAGTTTATTGAATTTCATGGGGACCGCTATTTTGGTGATGATTTAGCAGTTGTCGGCGGAATTGCGTTGCTTGGAGGAAAACCGGTTACGGTAATCGGTATTCAGAAAGGCAGAAATCTTCCAGAGAACATTGACCGAAATTTTGGCGCTCCTCATCCAGAAGGGTATCGAAAAGCTCTACGTCTAATGAAACAGGCTGAAAAATTCAATCGCCCAGTAATAACCTTTATTAATACTGCAGGTGCTTATTGCGGTATTGGCGCAGAAGAACGTGGCGAAGGTGAAGCAATCGCAAGAAATCTACTGGACATGTCCGATTTGAATGTTCCAATAATCTCTATCATCATTGGCGAAGGTGGCAGCGGTGGTGCGTTGGCTTTAGCAGTCGCCGATGAAGTCTGGATGCTGGAGCATACGATTTATGCTATTTTATCTCCAGAAGGCTTTGCTTCTATTTTATGGAAAGACGGCAGCCGGGCGAAGGAAGCAGCGGAGTTAATGAAAATTACAGCTAAGGAACTAAAGGAACTGACAGTAATTGACAAAATCATACCGGAAGAGATGAATGGAGAACTGCTGGAGCAGCCAAAAATTAACCGAATGATTGAAAAAGCTCTTATTAGTAAGCTTGCAGAGCTGTCGCGGCTCTCCAAAGAAGAACTGATTGAACAGAGATATCAGAGGTTCCGCAAATTTTAGAAGACAGAAATGAATACGTTAGAGATTGTCGTGAGACTCATAGAGTTTTACCGCAATCTTTTTTGCTGTCTGAAGATTTTCTGAAAAACAATGTCTAGTAAAAAAATGGTAATATTCATAAATTGTGTATAAAAATTGTTGATATAAGCGTATTTTTATTTAAATATGAATAAATTATCAAAAATATGATTAAAATGGATGATTTTTCATTTTCAATATGGTATGATGTTTTCAATCAATCTTTAAAAAATGAAGGAGTGCTAATTATGAAAAAAATGAAAACAGCGATAATTGCAGTAATTGCTGCTGGAGTATTAACAGCCTGTGGTAGTAATAATGAAGGAACAAAGGATTCTGGAAGCGGAAAAACAGAAAATGCTTTAGAGAAAATTCAGGAAAAGGGAACGCTGATGGTGGGAACATCCGCAGATTTTGCTCCTTTCGAATTTAAGACACTGGTGGATGGAAAAGATACAATTGTGGGATCAGATATAGAAATGGTTAAGGCAATTGGAGATAAGCTGGGTGTGAAGGTAGAATTTATGGATATGCAGTTTGATGCAGTACTGGTTGCTTTGCAGCAAAATAAAGTAGACATTGCAGTATCGGGAATTTCTGCAACAGCTGAGCGTAAAGAATCGTTTGACTTTTCTACCCCATATTATAATCCGCCGCAAAAAATAGTTATTAATAAGAAAAATCAAGCGACCTATACATCTATTGAATCGCTAAACGGGAAAAAGGTTGGTGCTCAGAAAGGGTCCATCCAAGAAGGAGTTGTAGAGACACAGCTGCCTGATGCACAAAAAGTTTCTATTCCTCGAGTACCTAATTTGATTGTTGAGCTGAATCAGGGATCGATTGATGCATTAGTACTGGAAGAAACAATTGCAGAATCATATATTAATCAAAATCCCGATTTAATGTTCGCAGATATCGAGCTTACGTCAAATGAAGATGAAGCATTTGCTATTGCTTTGCCAAAAGGCGAGGATGAACTAAAAGAAGAAATTGACAAGATCATCGCTGAAATGACAAAAGACGGTTCTATTGATAAATATGTGAAGGAAGCTATGGAGCTGGCTGATAAAAATACAGAAGAATAAAATGGAGGACAGAAAATGAATTTTTCTTTTCTGGGAACATACGGACAATACTTTATTTCCGGAGCTGGTGTAACAATTATTATCTCTCTAGTTACGGTATTTTTTGGCACACTACTGGGAGTGGGCGTCGCCCTGCTAAAGCTGTCAAAAATACCGCCCCTGCGCTGGCTGGCTAATATTTATATCGAAATATTAAGAGGAACCCCAATGCTGATTCAAGTGTTAATCGGCTTTGGCTTACTGCAGAATTTATTTCCATCTGTTAATATCCCTATCGGAATATTGACCATTGATTTTGGACGGCTGGCACCGGGGATGATTGTTTTATCATTGAACTCAGGTGCTTATGTGGCTGAAATTGTTCGGGCTGGGATAACGGCGGTTAATATTGGTCAAACAGAAGCAGCACATTCATTAGGATTGCCACCCCTTCAAACTATGCGGTACGTGATTCTGCCTCAAGCCCTACGGAATATTCTGCCAGCTCTGGGCAATGAGTTTATCATTTTAATCAAAGATTCCTCACTACTGTCAATTATTGGAATTAATGAATTGCTGAGCAGCGCACAGACCGTTATTTCCAGTACGTATATTCCTTTAGAGCCATACTATGTAGCAGCGGCAATCTATTTTGTTATGACATTTCTCACATCGAGAGGGCTGGCAGCATTTGAGAAAAGATTAGGAAAAGGCTATCAGCGCTAGGAGGAGTAGGGAATGACTGGAAAATTACTGGAAGTAACAGATTTGCATAAATCATTTGGCAAAAATGAAGTTTTAAAAGGTGTTTCAACAGATGTAAAAAAAGGGGAAGTACTGGTTATTATTGGTCCTTCCGGCTCAGGAAAAAGTACCTTCCTGCGCTGTTTAAATTTACTGGAAAGACCTACAGAAGGACGGATTACGTTCGAGGGTGTTGATATTACAGATAAAAAAATTAATATTTTCGAGATGCGGGAAAAAATGGGTATGGTTTTCCAGCAGTTCAATTTATTTCCTAATATGACTGTGATGAAAAATATAACTCTGTCGCCTTTAAAAGTTAAGAAGATGTCTGAAGCAGCAGCAGAGCAGACAGCAATGGATCTGCTGGAAAAGGTAGGGCTGAAGGATAAGGCCACTGCGTACCCCCAATCCTTATCAGGAGGCCAGCAGCAGCGGATTGCCATCGCCAGAGCATTAGCAATGCAGCCGGATGTCATGCTCTTTGATGAGCCGACCTCAGCGCTTGATCCGGAAATGGTTGGAGAGGTCTTGAGCGTCATGCAGCAGTTGGCCAAAGATGGAATGACGATGGTTATTGTTACCCATGAAATGGGGTTTGCCAAAGAAGTAGGAGATCGAGTGATTTTTATGGATGAAGGAATTATTATGGAAGAAAATACTCCAGCTGAGCTTTTTGGAAATCCGCAGCATCCACGGACAATTGATTTTCTTTCTAAAATACTTTAAAAATAAAGGAATAACAGACAGATTCTAGCTGCTGTTCCTTAATTGGAATAAGAAGTTCGTTACTGAACAAGCCCGTTCAGTAACGTTTTTTTGTAGTTTCCTGTTCTTCGAAATCAATCATTAAGTATTGGCAGCTTAGAGGATCAACGGAAAAGAAAACGGATAGGAAGCTGCAAAGAAAGCTTCCTATCACACTGTTGGAAGTGAAGCTGATTCTAAACAAGAGAGAATTGTCAGGACGTGAGCTACTTTTAAATGCCTTGTTGTTTGAAAGAGTTGTACAAAGAGCTGTATACGTATGATAGAAGTTTTCTGATAGTATTTTGGAAATACTGGTTTTTTTACTTGAAATACGCTATAATATTGGGTTGAGTGGTGGGACAACGGATGGAAAAGTTTGTCCTGCCTTTTCAATCATCATTTATAAATAAGAATCTAATAATCGATACTGTTTGAGTGTTTAAAAATAGGCTCTTATCAGCTTGAGACGCAGGGGAATCGAATGACAGAAAGAAAGTACCGCTGTATGATTTTTGCGTTCAGTGATTATGATTAAAAGGAGAATGTATGTTTTCAAAGTTTAAGCCAACATGGATGGTGGATGCAATTTATAAAGTAACGCCGGCTCAGTTAAAGGAACTGGGATTTAAGGCTGTATTGACGGATTTAGATAATACACTGATAGCCTGGAATAATCCGGATGGAACAGAAGAACTGCTGGAATGGATTGAAGAAATGAAACAAGCTGGTCTGCCAGTCGTGGTCATTTCTAATAATAAAGACAGCCGTATCAAAAGAGCTGTTGAGAAATTTGAGCTGGAATATGTTGCACGGGCACTGAAGCCTCTGACAAAAGGGTTTAAAGAAGCTCAGGACAAACTGGGAATGAAGCCGGAAGAACTAGTAATGGTTGGTGACCAGATTATGACCGATATCCGGGGTGCAAACGCTGCAGGTATTCGCAACATTTTAGTTCGGCCTATTGTGGATACGGATGGTTGGAATACACGAATTAATCGTTTCTTTGAAAGAAAAATAATGAAGCATTTAGAGAAAAAACATCCTGATATGGTATGGAAGGGCGGATTAGAATGAGCGAAGCAGTTCATTGTATTGGCTGCGGGGCTGTAATTCAGACCGAACACCCGGAAGAACTGGGTTACACGCCAAAAGCGGCATTTGAAAAAGGATTGGAAACTGGCGAAGTATACTGTCAGCGTTGTTTCCGTTTGAGGCATTATAATGATATTCAGGACGTTAAACTGACAGACGATGACTTTCTGCGTTTGCTGAATGAATTGGGACGTGAGGATGCACTGATTGTTAATGTCGTGGATATTTTTGATTTCAACGGTTCATTAATTCCGGGACTGCATCGATTTATCGGTGACAATCCTGTATTACTAGTTGGAAATAAAAAAGATATTTTACCCAAGTCTTTGAAAAAAGGCAAATTGATTCAATGGATGAAGGAGCGGGCTCACGAACAAGGGCTTCGACCAACAGAGGTTCTACTGACCAGCGCTAAAAAGGCACATGAAATGGATGAGCTGCTTGAAACAATTGAAAAGCATCGTGACGGCCGGGATGTTTACGTGGTTGGCGTGACGAATGTTGGGAAATCAACCTTGATTAATCAGATTATTAAGCAAACGGCTGGAGTAAAGGATGTCATTACGACTTCACAGTTTCCGGGAACGACACTGGATAAGATTGAGATTCCTTTGGACGACGGGCATTTTCTAATTGATACACCGGGAATTATTCATCGTCACCAAATGGCCCATTATCTTGGAAAAAAGGACTTAAAGCTGATTGCCCCTCAAAAAGAAATCAAGCCTAAAATTTATCAGTTGAATTCAGAGCAGACGTTGTTCTTAGGTGGATTAGCCCGTTTTGATTTTATCCAAGGAGAACGAAGTTCGTTTGTTGTTTATGCCTCGAACGATTTGATGATCCATCGGACGAAGCTTGCGACAGCAGATCAATTTTATGAAAAGCATGTGGGCGGGCTGCTGCAGCCCCCAAGACCAGATGAAGCAGACGAATTTCCAGAACTGGTGCGGTTTGAATTTTCTATTAAAGAAAAGACGGACATTGTTTTTGCCGGGTTAGGCTGGATTACTGTTCAGTCGTCAGGAGTAGTTGCCGGCTGGGCACCTAAAGGCGTAGAAGTGCTGCGGAGAAAAGCGTTGATATAGTTCCAGCTAGAAATAGCGGAGAAAGAAGGATACTAGTGAAATTAAGAGGAAAACAAAAGCGTTATTTAAGAAGTCAGGCCCATCATCTACAGCCCATTTTTCAAATTGGAAAAGGCGGATTAAATGAAGAGATGGTGATTCAAATCAATGAAGCACTTGAAAAGCGCGAGCTGATTAAAATCAGTCTACTTCAAAATACAGATGAAGTTGCTGAAGAGGTAGCTAACGTATTAGAAGATAAAATTCAATGTGACGTTGTACAGATTATTGGACGGGTGCTGGTTGTATTCAAGCCGTCTACAAAAGAGAAATATCAAAACTATTCTAAAGAGGTCAAATCAATTTAGCAGAGTATTGGAGGAGTTATTCGATGAAGGCAGCTGCAGGTGCATTAAGAGGAACTCAAACAATTGTGAAGGAACAGCTACAGCTTTTTGAAAAGCGCAAGCAAGTTGGCATACTGGGCGGTAATTTCAACCCTGTCCATATTGCGCATTTGATGATGGCAGAACAGGTCTATCAGCAGTTGGGACTGGATAAAGTTTGTCTAATGCCGTCATATCTGCCACCTCATATAGATGAAAAGAAAACCATTGACAGCAAACATCGTCTGGCTATGCTGGAGCTTGCTGTAGAAAACAATAAACATCTTGAAATAGAACCAATCGAGCTTGTACGTAAGGGGAAAAGCTACACGTACGAGACGATGAAGGCGCTGATTCAGAATAATCCTGATACTGATTACTATTTTATTATTGGCGGAGACATGGTTAACTACCTGCCAAAATGGTACAAAATCGAAGAATTACTGTTGATGACCAATTTTGTAGGAACCCGCCGGCCCCATTATGGTATAGAGACACCCTACCCGATTATCTGGGTCGATACGCCGCAAATGGATATCAGCTCCAGCATGATTCGGGAAAAAGTCCAAAGCGGCTGTTCTGTACGCTACCTTCTCCCGGATAATGTGATAAACTATATCTACGAGAAGGGACTGTATATGGATGGAATTTAGCGGACAATATACGCCATGGGCACGTGAAGAGCTGATGCAGAAGGTTCAAATGCAGATGAGCGAGCGGCGGTTTCAGCATGTTCTTGGTGTAGAGGAAACGGCAGTAGCTCTTGCGGTGAAATATGGAGCTTCTCAGGAAAAAGCGAGTATTGCCGCATTGACCCATGATTATGCAAAAGAGAGACCGGATGATGAGTTTCAGCTGCTGATTGAACGGGACGGCTACAATCCTGAGCTGTTGGAATATGGAAATGCTATCTGGCATGGGTTGATAGGTGCCGATATGGTTAGAAGAGAACTGGGAATTGAAGATGAAGAAATCCTTCATTCAATTCGCTGTCATACTACAGGGGCAGCTGAAATGACGTTGTTGGATAAAATCATTTATGTAGCCGACTATATCGAACCTGGCCGGAAGTTTCCTGGAGTAGCAGAAGCTAGAGAAATCGCATTAGTAGATTTAGATCAGGCTGTTGCCTATGAAACGAAGCATACATTGCTTCATCTCATTCAGCAAGAGCAAAAGATTTATCCAAAGACAATTGAGACATATAATTATTGGGTAGTGAATAGATAAAACAAAAATTAGGAGGGAACAATCATAGATAGTCAAAAGATTTTAGAAATTGCGGTAAAGGCAGCAGATGCAAAAAGAGCAGAGGATATCGTTGCATTGGAAGTAAAGGAGATTTCTCTTTTAGCAGATTATTTTATGATTTGTCAGGCAAATAGTGAGAGACAAATCAATGCCATCGTAGAGGAAATTATTGAAAAAGAAGAAGAGGCTGATGTAGAAATCAAACGCATTGAAGGAAAAGACGGTGGAAAATGGGTGTTGATTGACCTCAATGATGTGATTATTCATGTATTCCAAGCTTCAGAGCGAACTTTCTATAATTTGGAAAAACTATGGTCGGATGCACCATTAGCAGACATCGCCGAATGGGTAAGCTAAAATGACTTACAAAACCTTTGCTTTTGTCTATGATGAGGTTATGGATGAAACATTGTATGAGCAGTGGCTGGCATTTTCTGAACGCCACTTGCCGAAAGAGTCCAGCCGAATATTGGAATTAGCCTGTGGAACAGGCAGATTGGCGGTTGATTTTGCTAAAGCCGGGTTTCAAGTTACCGCATTGGATTTATCCGAAGAAATGCTGGCGATTGCAAGTGAGCGGGCTCATGAAGAAGAAGTCGATATTCAGTTTGTTCAAGGAAATATGATGGAGCTTTCAGAAGTAGGACAGTATGAAGCAATTACCTGCTTTTCTGATTCATTGTGTTACATGGAAAATCGTCAGGCTGTTCAGCAGGTTTTCGATGAAGTTTATCAGGCACTAGAAGAAGAAGGGACATTCATTTTCGACGTCCACTCAGTTTATCAAGTGGATCAGGTGTTTCCAGAATACAGCTACCATTATCAAACGGAGGAATTTGCTTTTCTTTGGGATAGTTATCAGGGAGAGAAGGAACATAGTATTGAGCATTTTCTAACCTTCTTTGTTCAGCAGGGTTCTGATGGGGAGACTTTTATCCGTAAGGATGAGCTTCATAAAGAGCGGACTTATGCAATGGATGACTATTTGATGATGTTGGAAAGCAGCGGCTTTGCTTGTGTAGATGTATACGGAGATTTTACGGATGAGCAGCCTAAAGAAGAAAGTACCCGCTGGTTCTTTGTTTGTCAAAAAGCGGATAACTGAGTAAAGGAATGAAAGAACGCTGGGAGCCGTGTGATAGGAACGGTTCTCAGCTTTTTATATTGTATGGAGTGGAGTCTAAACGATTGGAAATCAATTCTTTGAAAGTGAGGGAAGTAGATGAAGGCTTGTGGTATTATTGTTGAGTATAATCCCTTTCATAACGGGCATATCTATCATATTCAAAAAGCTCAAGAGGCTTCTCAGGCAGAAGTTGTAGTTGCTGTGATGAGCGGGAACTTTTTGCAGCGGGGAGAACCAGCAATTATAGATAAATGGAAACGGGCAGAGGAAGCACTGAGCAATGGCGTTGATTTAGTTATTGAACTGCCAGCTGAATGGGCGGTTCAATCTGCGGATTATTTTGCAAGAGGGGGAGTCAAACTACTTCATGCCTTGAAATGTCAGTATCTGTGTTTTGGAACAGACAGCTCAGGAGAGGTAGATTATCAAGCCTTTGGTCAATTTTCAGCGAATAATCAGCAGCTAATTGAAGAGAAATATAAAGAACTGGCGGATAAAAGACTAAGCTATCCTCAGCAAATGACAGCAGTTTATCAAGCATTATATCCAGAGCTGCCTCTTGATTTTTCCTCTCCTAATCATATATTGGGATTAAGCTATGCTAAAGAAAATGCGCTATATAAGGAACCAATGAAACTGCTGCCTATCAATAGAAAAGGTGCGCATTATAATGAAGTAAATCTGCAGCCGAGGTTTTCCAGCGCAACTGCTATTCGAAAAGCTGTTTTAACTAAACATTTTTCTGAGATTGAAACTACAGTACCCAAACAAACCTCGAATGACCTAGCACAAGGTCCTTTGGTTTCGTGGGAGAATTATTGGCCGCTGCTTCAGTACAAACTTATTAGTACGTCTATTGAAGAGCTGCAGTTGGTTTATCAGATGAATGAAGGGTTGGAATATCGGTTAAAGGAGATGGCTGTGAGAGCAGAGAATTTTCAGCAATTCATTGAACTGGTAAAAACAAAACGCTATACGTGGACTCGATTACAGCGTTTAGCTGTCTATACCCTGTTAAACAGTTCGAATGAAGCGGTTCAACAGGGCTGGGATAATAGTTATCTAAGAGTGCTAGGAATGACTGAAGCAGGACAAAAGTATTTAAGTGTTCACAAAAAAGATTTTGAGCTGCCCCTACTGACCAGACAGGCAAAAAGTATGGAACAACTGTTTGCTGCCGGACTGACAAATGACCGGATTTATCAATTAGGGCATGCCGAAATTTCTGAACAGAGTCAAGGTCGTTTTCCGATTCGGATAAAAAAGGCTTAACAAAAACTGTTGATACAAGTATAATGAAAAAGGTTATCCTACAAAAAAGAAAGCGAAGTGAGAATATGGGCCGTAAATGGGCAAATATTAAAGAGAAAAAAGCTGCCAAAGATGCAAACAACAGTCGAGTTTATGCAAAATTTGGTATTGAAATCTATGTTGCAGCGAAATCAGGTGATCCTGATCCCCATGCAAACCAGAAGCTGCGGTTTGTTATCGAGCGAGCTAAAACATATAATGTTCCAAAACATATTATTGACCGTGCGATTGAAAAAGCCAAAGGTTCCGGCGATGAACAGTATTCAGAGCTGCGTTATGAAGGTTTTGGTCCGAATGGTTCCATGGTCATCGTTGACGCATTGACGAATAATGTCAATCGTACAGCAGCAGATGTACGTGCAGCATTCGGGAAAAATGGCGGCAATATGGGAGTCAGCGGAGCTGTAGCCTATATGTTTGATAATACAGCAATCATCGGATTTCCAGGAGAAGATGCGGATGATATTTTAGAGTATCTAATGGAAAAAGAAATCGATGTTCGTGATGTGGTGCAAGAAGAGAATCAAGTCATTGTCTATGGTGAGCCTGAAGATCTTCATATCATCCAAGAAGCCTTGAAAGAAAAGGGAATTGAAGAATTTTCTGTTACCGAGTTGGAAATGGTTCCTCAAAATGAAGTAACGTTGACTGGTGAGGATTTAGAGAAGTTTGAGAAAATGATTGATGTTCTGGAAGATTTGGAAGATGTTCAGAAGGTTTATCACAATGTGGATTTAGGTGAATAAGTAAATATAGAAATAGGTTGTGACAGAAGTGTTCAGCTTCAAGCACTAAGGCGGAAATTCCGAAAATTGTTCCACAAATTTTTGCGAATTTCCGCCTTATTGTTGAAGAAGTTACTTCTGAAACACCGTTTTTCCAGCTTTAAGGGACTGAGGCATACTAATGTCACAGCCCTTTTTTATTATATAGAGAAACAAAGCAAGCTGTTTTCAGACAATAAAAAACCCCTCATACCACACACTAATATGAAGGGAAAACACAATATGAAATCTAAGATTAAATATATAATAGCATGAAAAAAAGTTTTTCTCAATAATTTTGCTCTTTCTGTAAAAAAATGAGAAAACTGTAAATTTAATCTAACTGAACTGAGCGGTTTACTTTAATATTCAGAATAAATCGAGAGTTCTTAAAATCAACTATTAAGAAATATGAAAAGGATAATAAGAAAAACGTAAAAAAAAGCGATATAAAAGGGATGGAATTGATATTTTTAATCAATAATTAAATGGAATAAATAATGACAGTTTCTAAGAAAAAAATTATTTAATGAAAGGTCTTTAATAGGTATAAACTTAGTTTTTTTCAAAAAATTAGAAAAAGCAATAAAAATATGATAAATAAATAACGTTCTTATGATGTATAATTACTGTTATGAATTTATGTCCTTCTTTAAGAATGGTATTTGATTACATATATTAAAGATAATTTATTTATAACGATTGTTATTTTTCGAAGGATATACATTTTAAAAACATTTTAACAATTAGTAAAAAATATCATTTTTATTAATTGGACTTAGGGAGGTGTCCTATGGAGAAAAAAAATAAATTAAATCGAATGTTGCTTGTAGCTTCAACTGTGTTTGCAGTGTTAATGATGGCTTCTTGTAAAAATGAGACGAAACAGACGGACTCATCTTCGGAGACAACAACGGAATCCACTTCTACTATTAAAGAAAAAGAGGTAGAAGCAAAATCCAATGCAGCAACAATTATTGTGGACGATTCATCTCAATAGAGAACAGTACTATTTAAACTAAGGGGGTAACAAAAAAAGTGGATCTGGAAAAAAATAAAAAATGGCTATACAAGTCAATGAACTGGCTGATGCTTTTGACACTATTGTTCAATGTTGTTGTCACAAGTCTGTCTGGCGTCTCCGCACAGGCAGAAACTAGTTCACAGGATTTGACATTTTTAAATGATCAAGGAAATCCAACGAATAGTTTGGAAATGGAAGCTGGGGAAACCCGGGCAGTCGGTATACGTTCTGTTCATCCGGAAAACGGCTCTGTTCAGGTTAATTTAGCCGGATTGTCGTTAGAGCAAGCACTGACAAACGAAAACAATATTGGTAATCCAGTGACAATTGGTTACAGCGAGGAAGCCTCAAGTGTCATATTGAGCTGGCCGGAAGCACAGAAAGTGCAGCAGCCGGCAGAGGCAAGTGAAGAAGGAGAAACTGTACCAGAAGCTGTTGATGCGGGACTTCTTGAACCAGTTAATAACTATGCTTGGCTAATTGTTAAAGCAGAAACAGCTGGTACCTATCAGCTGTCAGCAGTTTCTTCAAGAGGCTCTGCTGCACAACTAAGTGTCTTGGTGAATGAAAAGCCGAATATAATAGAAGAAAGCACAACTGTAGAAACAAGTGAAAGCACGCAGGAGTCTTCTGTAGAAGAGAATCAGAAGCTTGATAAGCAGTCGCTGACACGAGCAGCGGCACCAATTTTTGAGGTTTGGAATACTGAGACGAATAGCTGGGCTTCGACAGGGAGCATCACTGACCCAAGTCAATATGCAAATGGGATCAAGTACAGAGTAATATGGGAATGCGATGCAGACGCAAGTTATGCAGATTTGTTTGTAGGAACTGTTGACTGGGGGACGTTAGATTTATCAAGTGTGACAGTAACAGATCAGCTTGGGAACTCTGTTACAAATTTTCCTACTGCTAGGTCAATTGAAATAGACGCACCTGAAGCTGGTAAAACCTATACAGCTGAATTCACAATGAAGTTTCGTGAAGGTTTAAATGAGGGAGCATTTGAAAGCAGTTATCAAGCTGGGAACGGAGCTCATAATCTATTTAAATTAACATTAGAGATAGATGTTGAGGGAACGGTTGTTTACGGTGAAACTAGAGAAACGCAAGCGGTTTTTCCTACGCGATTGCCAATATTCTTTTATTCCAGTTACGGAAATCCAAACCAGCCAATAATGTCTGACATTACTTTCACGGTTACTTCTAGTAATGGAGTTGAAAAAACGTATACAGCTTCTGATAGAGATACTAATGGTTATTTCCATTTAGATCTTGGGAAGACTGGTGAAACTTACACAATTAAAATTGTTAAGGCTCCAGGCTACTTGGAAAATGTCACATTTACGGTGAATGGTATAGGAAATTATTATTATCCAAGCCTAGCATCTTCAGTCCATCAGTCTTTTCCTTTGGATGAAGTAAGACCTGAAATTCAAACATCAGTTTATTTTATTGATACTAAGGGAAATAAAATCGATCAAACATATTTTTATGATACGATTACTTCTGTCCAAGAAGTCGAATATAGCAAAGGCAGTAATCCTCAGGTTATACAATTTACCACAGATGGTGTGAAAACAGCACCTGGATTAGAAGTAACAGGAAATGTAAAAATTTATAAGTTAGTCAATGGTGTGAAAACTCTTTTAAAAACAGTGGCTGCTAATTCTGTTTGGACTGGACAGCACAAAGATGGTTATGAACAATTTTATGAGTATGATCTAGGAACGCCATTGCTAGCAAATGAAAAATTGATTATGGAAACGGAATGGATACCACAAGAGCTTAAAGCTGGGAACGGGGAAGGTTCTCGATATTACCGTTTAGATGTTGGTGCGAAAGGGATTGACTCTGGAAATAATGGCTCCAATGTAGTTCCCTCAAGAGCACCTATTCAAGCAGTTCCTCATAAAGTAATTGATTCTGAAGTAACTAAAGATGTTTATAATTCAAGCGGTAAAAATATAAATGATGAAGAAGTTAAAGTAGGAGATACATTAACTTATAAGATTATTTTAGATGCAACAACAGGTGAAAAAACAGCTCAAATGAGAGTTAAAGAGTTTGTAGATCAATTACCTAAAGGTCTAAGCTCAAATAGAGTAAGGGTAACGACTGCGGCAGATGGAACAATCACTTTGCGTAAAAATCGGGAGTATACGGTGACAGGTGACTATCTGACAGGAGAAACAATAACTATCAATTTCCCAGATTCATTTTTTACACCGGATAACATGTTATATATTTCTCCAGATAACCCTGCTGCTAGCAAACTTATTATAGAGGTAACTGCTACAGTTAAAGAAAACACTAGTGGTATCTTAAAAAATGAGGCTTCCTATACTTCACAAACAAGAACTGATGATTTTGTTTTAAATAGTTGGGGAAATGATAAAATTCAGTCTGATAGTGTAGAGAACTATGTCAAACCAGAAGTACAGCTAAGTAAATCAGTTTACGATACAGATCCTAGAAGCAGCAGACCGGCACAAAATATTGACAAAGTATTTTCTGGCGACACATTCTATTATGCGATTGATGGTTCGCTGAATGCTGGATCAGGTGCTATGTACAATGGTGTAGTAACGGATACACTGCCTAAAGGGCTGAAGGTAGATGAAAGTTCTACTTATATTGATATTTTTGATAAAAGCGGAACATTAATTAGCTCTCAGCATCTATCAAATGTCTGGACAAACAAAGCAGGCTCAGCTGCGGATTTAGCAGAGTATGAACTTGCAGTTGATTTAACAAACGTTACAGAGTTAAATCCAATGTTGAATGATGTAACCTTTACGATTAGTTTTGGTGTAATAGCCGATGAGCGACTGCCTGAAACAGATTCGAGTACAACGCCTAAACAAAATTTAATTACGAATACAGCAGAAATTGCTGGTACAGATAAAGATGGAAATAATCCTACAACAGATACTGGAGTAGTTGATGTAGAATTAAAACATCGTAAACCAGAAGTGCTGTTAGAAAAACATGTCTACGATGTAGCTCCTCAAAATTCAGGAAGTCTAATCGATAACGGTAAATGGTTTGTAAATGAAGAATTCTTCTATACACTAGATGTCAGCTTAGCAGCGGATTCTGGTCCAATGTACAATGGGCTACTAACGGATACATTACCGGATGATGTTGAAATTTCCGCTGGCAATCAATACGTGATTCTAGTCAATGGAACAGAGATTACAGTTCCTTCGGATGCAATAGCTGTTTCCGGAAAAAAACTAATAATTGATTTTTCTAAAATTACCGAGTTGAGTCCGATGACATCGGATCAGGTCGTTCAAATTATTTTTGCAGTAAAAGCAGATACAGATGTGTTTAAGGATCCAACAGGTACGTTAAGAACAAACCAGGCTGTAATAACAGGTACCGATAAAAGCGGGGTTCATTCTACTGAAGCTGAAGCGGATGTAGCTGTGGAATTTGTTCATCAGCCAGGTGAGTTAGAGATTCTTAAAGAAGTTAGTCAAGCTACGGTACAGGTAGACGATACGATTACGTATACCATTATTGTGAAAAATAGCAAACCAGCAGATTCTGGTTCTCTTGTCAGCAATGTTGTTGTAGAAGACGTTGTGCCGGATGGGCTGACTATCCTTCAAGGTACAGTGAAGGTGGATGGAACTGCTATTCATCCAATTGATGGTTTAGAAATTAACGGACAGCAAATCAAAGTTCCAGTGAAGGATTTAGCTGATCAGGATGAAGTAAAAATCACTTTTGATGTTAAAGTATCTGCTTCAGCTAGCGGGTCTTTGAAAAATGTTGCCACAGCTAAAGGAACAGTGAATGAAAAGCCTGAGCAGCCCAAAGACGTCGAAGCTGAAGACGATAGTAAAACCAGAATCGAACCAGAACCATCTCTTGAAAAATATGTAATGGCAGAAGGTCAGAAACATGAAAATGTAGTAAAAGGTCAGATTGTACCTTATATTTTAATTGTCAAAAATGATAAAGGTGCACCAATTATTAATGGAAAAATTACCGATCTTTTACCTAGTGGACTAACGTATGTTCAAAATTCAATGACTGTTACTAAAAATACAGGTGCAGTTAGTAATCCGGCAATTACCTGGAATGGTCAGTCATTTACGTATAGCGGATTTGATTTAAAAGCCGGGGAAACATTGCGTATTGTTTATAATGTGGAAGTAACCGGAGATACTGTTGATGTAGCTTTAAAAAACACAGTTAGCTTGAATGGTGAGTTTGAAGATGTGGATGCGAACAATGCAACTTTGACTACGCCGATCAATGAACTGACTGATGATGCGTCAGTAACGCCAGTTCGTAATAAAGGAATATTGTCACTTGAAAAAAATGTCTATTCAAATGGAACAGATTGGGAGAACAAGGTAGTAGCTGTTGGGACTGAGCTTGAATATGAGCTTGTAGTGAAAAATACCAATAGTGATCCATCTTTAATCGTAGATGTAGTTCTGACAGATAAAATTCCTGATGGATTGACCTATGTATCAAACTCTCTAGTTATGGACACAGGCTTGACTGGTAAAGTCGAAAATGGAGAAGTAACAGTTAATGTAGGAATACTTAAGGAAAATGAAAGTAAGACAATCAAGTTCAAAGTGATTGTTGAAGAAAGTGCTCTAAAAGATATTCTCAATACAGGGAAAGCAAACGGAAAAGTCCCTGTTGATCCAAATGATTCAACGAAAACAGAAAGTCTGGACGAAATTGAAGATTCAGTAGTAAATTACAAGGCGCCAGAACCAGCAATTACCAAAGATGTACTAAGTGCTACGGGCTTAGTTGTTAATGGCACCGAAAAAGTAACAAGCGGCAACCGCTTCAAGTATCAACTAGTTATCACAAATGGCCAAGCTGATACAACAGGTAGCCTGTACAACGGTACAGTAACAGATACGTTGCCAACGGGTATCAAGTATGTGCCGGAATCAACTGTTGTAGATGGAAATCCTGCTGCAGATGCAGTAGTGGGATGGAACGGGAATGCGTTGACGTACGCTTTGCCGGCAGAATTTAAAGGCGGCGAGACCATAACGCTAGTCTTTGAAGTCGAAGTAGAAGCTAGTGCAGCGTTAGGGCTTATCCCGAATACAGCGAAGGTTTCAGGAGAAGATAAATCGGGGACACCTGATTATAAAGATGAAGACACTGTAGAGGTTGAAATCGTTCGTGGACCGGGTGTTCTAGCTGTTGAAAAGAAGGTGCTGGATCAAGCAGGCTCCACAGATTTACATGATACGGTAGTACAAGTAGGCGAAACGATTCGTTACTCGATTATTGTTAAAAACACAGAGACAGCGCCATCAGAAGTAAAAGATATCATTGTGACTGACCAATTACCGGAAGGCTTAAGCTTTGTCTTTAATTCAGCCACGGTAAATAGTATTCCAGTAGCTGCCAGCACGGATAGTGCAAATAAACTGACAGTAACGACTGGGCTGACATTACGGGAAGATGAAAGTTTAATAGTGAGCTTCCTTGTAACTGTAACTGAGGTATCCGCTGTTCGTAGTGTGAACAAAGGGGTTGCATCGGGAGAAATAACACCAGATCCACGAGAACCAAATCAGCCGATTGAAGAAACATCAAATGAAGTGGTTACGCATAAAGCACCAGCACCAACGATTGAAAAATCAGTGGTTAGTCCTGCCAGCGGTGAAGTGAGAAAAGGCGATAAGGTAACGTATCGCTTAGTAGTCACCAATGGTGACGCCAAAACAGGGACACTGACAGTTGGAACAGTAACGGATAGCTTACCAGCAGGTCTTGTTCATGTGGCAAATACAACCACGATAGATGGCAAGGTAGTAGCAGAAAGCAGCTGGAATGGGGAACGTCTAACTGTGACTCTGCCAGATCCAATGCTAGGTGGTGCAACAGCGACGATAGAGTTCCAAGTAACAGTGGAAACAGATTTCATTGGTGTGATTCCAAATACAGCAGTCGTTGCCGGAA
>NZ_JBTXLW010000029.1:0-23903 GCF_054871795.1 Enterococcus sp. LJL51
TCTTGATTCCTCCTTTTGGATTGGTTCGCCAAATTAATTCTAAAGGATTTCAAGGTGTCTTTTCTATTGTTTTGGAAAATAAAAAAGATATTGGTGGAATTCCACCAACATCAAAAAGTATAGAGCCGTTATTTCCTGCTTTTTGTTCCAGGTTCTTTTTTGAGAAAAAAACTTCGCAAACCAGCCTAGCGGATAAGCTTAGTTTTGCTTCTATAAATGGTAGAGTCAGTTTTTTTCATAGGTCCTATGATTCCAAAGAAAAATCCGCCTAAAACAATCCATATCTTCTTGCGGAAGAATAGAACTTATGCTACACTTCCGTTAGAAACTTTCGAAAGTAAGTTTCGTAAGAAAGGGATGAAGCAATGAAGGGTGTAAAGCCACAAAATATGAAATCCTATAATGAGCGTAGGATTATTGAATTTCTTTTAAGGGTCAAGAGTGCGACAAAGCCTGAGATAGCGGAAGCTGCTGGTATCAGCGTAACAACTGTCAGAAATCAGCTGATTGATTTGATTCAGGAAAAATCAGTAGAATCTTTTGGCGACCCTGAATCTATTGGGGGAAGACCAGCAGAAAAATATTGCTTATCCAGTCGCTTTGCCCCGTTTCTTTATATCGAATTTGGGTTTCAAAATTGCCGCTGTATACTTTTCTCATTGACAGGCAAGCAGCTGTTGACGAGAACAATTGAGCCAAACCAATTAGAAACAACTCTTATGGAAATATTGAAAAAGGAGCAGCAAATTGACTATATTGTACTGACAGTTCCTGGTATTCCTGTAGCTAACGGATTTATTTATGGCGAAAATCTGGAGCAGCGTCAACAATATACCTTTGACTTTTTAAGTAAATTTCCTTCCAAGATAAACGTGGAGATTCTCAATGATTTGAATCTTTCTGCATTTGGACAAGCTGCTAGCAACAACCTGATTAAGAACCTGGTTTATCTTTCTTTCAACAGCTGTGTGGGAACCGGAATCGTGATTGATGGAAAAGTTTATAAAGGGTATCAGCAGTTTGCTGGTGAAATTGGCATGCTAAGTAATGGAGAAAAGAATATTGATGAGTGTTTGGCGAGTGCAGATATCATTGAAAGAAAAAAAATAATTAATTACTTGTTGGAGCTGGTCGCCTTGTTAATTAGTCCGGAAATGATTGTTATTAATGATGAAGTGATACAGGAAAAAGAACTGATTGCCGGGATTAAAGAAGTCCAGAAAAAATTATGGACAAAGCCCATGATTTTGTTAAATCCTCCAATTGAGGAAAGCAATTATGCTGGGGCCATTCAACTAGCAATCGATAACTTTTTAGCAAAGGGGTGGGCCACATGACAAAAAATAAGCGAATGATTCTATTTTTAGGAGTTATTTATCTGACCTTTATCAGCTTGGGACTGCCGGATTCAGTAATAGGAGTAGCATGGCCGGTTATTCATAAAGATATTCACAGCAATTTAAGTGCAGCAGGTCTGATTGCTATGGCTATATCTATATGTACAGTAATCTCTAGTCTGCAAACTGCCCGCTTAATTAGAAAATTCGGTACAGCAAAGTTAGTAATTTTTAGTGTTTTGCTAACAGCAGCTGGTTTGATTGGTTTTAGTTTTACAAGCAGTTATTTGTTCTTTATTGTTTTTGCCTTCCCGCTGGGACTTGGAGCAGGTGCAATCGATACAGCGCTTAACGATTATGTAGCCCTAAACTTTAAAGCACACCACATGAATTGGCTTCATGGTTTTTGGGGAATTGGAGCTACTTTAGGTCCTATGATTATGGGAGCTGTTCTACTGAAGGGGGCAAGCTGGCGTACAGGTTATTTGCTTTTAAGCGGTATTCAGTTCTTTTTAGCAGTTGTTTTATGCTTTAGCCTGCCTCTTTGGTCCAAAGAAGACAAGACACCTGCGCCTCTAGCATCGAAAAAAGGTGCAGCAGATGAAAAAGCGGAACGTCCGCTGAAGCTCAGAGAGGTACTGAATATCCCAGGAGTAAAATTCTCTGTCCTTTCCTTCATTTTTTATGTGGGAATTGAAGCAAGTATGGGTTTGTGGGGCAGCAGTTATTTAATTGCTGTGAAAGGAATTGAAGTGGGTCAAGCAAGTTTTATTGTTTCAGCTTTTTATGCAAGTCTGACTGTAGGACGCATGCTTACAGGCTTTATTACCTTCTGGTTGTCGAACCAGCGAATTTTATTTTTAAGCGAGCTATTCATTTTATTAGGCGTGGGAATTGTTTTTATAAGCCCCGGTTATTTTACAGCAATGCTGGGATTTATCATAACTGGTTTAGGCTGTGCCGCGATTTTTCCAACCATGCTGCACGAAACACCATCTCGTTTTGGCAGTCAGAATTCTGGAGCCGTCATGGGCGTTCAGATCGGCTTGGCTTACGTAGGAACAGCAGGTCTTCCTTTTCTTTTAGGTATGTTGAGCAATGTATTTAATTTATCCATTTTGACCGCAGCATTATTTCTATTTGGTCTTATTTTGCTGTTTTCAACTATTCAGGTGGAAAAGACTGCTAAAGAGAGGAGAGCAACAAATGATTATAATGAAGAATCGGACATTTAACTGGCTGGATGAAACGGGAAGCGTAATTAAATCAGGTAATTTAACGATGGAAGCTACTCCACAGTCTGATTATTTTATTGATCCTGCCGATGGAAAAGAAGGGCTGAATGCGCCATTTCTCTATACAGAGCTCACAGGTGATTTTATTTTGAGTGCTAAAGTAACAGCAGATTTTGATGAAACTTACGACGGTTGTGGCTTGATGTTTCTAGAAAACACCCATTTATGGGGAAAGCTGTGCTTTGAACTCACCGATTTAGGAACAAAATCAGTTGTTAGTGTTGTGACAAACCAGGTTTCAGATGATGCGAATGGTGTAGAACTATCTAAAAAACAGGTCTGGCTTCAAGTCTCAAGAAAAGGACAGCTTTTTGCTATGCATTACTCCTTGGATGGCAGCGAATACCGCATGGTTCGGTATTTTTCGTTGCCCTGCAGTCAGCTATTGAAGGTAGGATTTGTTGCACAGGCTCCAATTGGTAATGGCAGACAAGCTTCATTTGAAGATATTCGCATCGAAGAATATGCACTTGAAAATATGCGGAAAGGGAAGTAGCCACTGTTTCTGTTTCAAAAAAACAAATCCGAAACATAACCAAAATACAGATTTTTAGTATGCCTAAAACTGAAAAACAGTGAGATATAGAGAAATTCTATAAAAAAAGAGTAAGTGGGACATAGCTTATTGAGCTATGTCCCACTTACGTGGAATCTGGATAAACGGTGGGAGCAGTAGCACATACCTTACTATCATCTGCGACGAGTAACCGCAGGAGCAAGACCTTCGGAAATAAGCCGAAATTCACAAAAATTTGAAGAACACCAGGTAGGAATCAGTCAACATCGACTGACTCACATTCGTGTTTTCTGTCATTTCCGTGAATCTCTTCTTGTTTCTCGGGACTAAACACTTCTGTCCTATCCTCTAATCTAAGTTTGCTTTTATATTAATTCCAATTGAACGTCAATATTTCCCTTAGTCGCTTTAGAATACGGGCAGAATTCATGTGCCTTTTCAAGGTAATCATGTGCAGTTGCTTTATCCAATCCCTCCATATGAACTTCCATGACAACACCAATTTGATACCCGCCGTCATCTGTTGTATATAAAGATACTCTAGCTTTAACTGTTGTATCTGATTCTACATTTCCTTCTTTTAAAACATGCTGTAAAGCTCCATTAAAACATGATGCATAACCGGCAGCAAATAATTGTTCCGGGTTGGTTCCTTCAGCGTGTACGCCAGGAGGCGTGATTTCCATATGCATGCTTCCGTTTGGTGCTTCCACATACCCTTGTCTGCCGCCATGATTTGTCATCGCTGTTTCATACATTTTTTTCATTACATTTTCCTCCGTTCATATCTATATCTTTATTGTATCGGCTAATAAGGATTCATTCAATTAATACGGCTCAATGCTTACTTTGAAGATAGGTATAAGATACAGCAGAAAAGAGAGAGGCAATGAATGTTGTAGCTTTTAAAGGTAGGAGAAGACTACCATCAGTACGTATCAGCACATTCCTCCAAAGCTTCATTTTACACATATGACTTAGTTAGTTGGTTTTACTCTGAAATGACAGAAATGCGTTGTTGGTAATGGCTTCCGCTAAGAGCTTCATCAATTACAGCGAGTGCGTAATCAGCATAGCTGATATAGCTTTTTCCATCTGCGGTTGTCTTGAATTCCTCGCCGCCTAGAGTGTAGCTCCCAGTTCGTCTGCCGTCTGCTTGGAAATCTGCCGCTGGGCTGATGTATGTCCAGTTGAAGTCGTTTCTTTTTTTCAGTTCATCTAAAGCTGCACCCATATTTTCAGCTAAGGGTTTAAATAAATCTGGAAAATCAGACTGGTCCATTAAGCGATTCTTGTGTTCCTTATCAAGATATAGACTACCGGCTCCGCCTACTACCAGTAGACGATTTTTATGTCCGCTAAGAATATCAGCAAGATGCTTGAGAGAAGAGCTATGAAGATGGAGCTGTTCAGGTGCCCAAACGCCGAAAGCATCAACAATAACATCGAAGTCTTTTAAATCTGAATAAGTCAGATCAAATAAATCCTTCGTTAAGACTTTATCTGCTTCAGACTTATTTACTTGTCTGACAATAGCTGTCACGTCAACCCCTTTTGCTAGAGCCTCCTTCACAATTAGTTGACCTGCTTTTCCGTTTGCGCCAATTACTGCAAGTTTCATTATTAATCCATTCCTTTCAAGAGTTATTTTTTAATTGATTTTCTAATTCTATATACTTATAATAAACACATAACAATCTTTTGTGAAGTAAGCACTTAAAAGTGCTATAGCATCCATTTGGATACTAATGGAAAAGGAAGGGATTATAATGAATAAATTGCCGGATTGTCCTGTAGAAACGACGCTTTTATTTTTCAATAATCGCTGGAGAGTTCTAATTATAAGAGAGCTAATGACTGGAACAAAACGCTTTGGCGAGCTAAAACGCGGGATAGGCCAAATATCTCAGAAGGTATTAACCAGTAATCTTAGAGCGATGGAAGAGCTGGGATTGCTTACTAGAAAAATATATGCGGAGGTTCCTCCCAGAGTGGAATACACCCTAACTGATACTGGAGTGAGTCTGGAAAGTGTTCTAAATGTGATGGACGATTGGGGAACGGCATATAAGGCTAAAATAAATTCATAAGAAATGAAGGTGTTGCAATGACACATCGATTGATTGCACATGTACTGCTTAAACAAGGAGAAAAATGGCTAGTTATCAAGCGTAGCACTACTAAACGCGGAGAAGCTAATGTTTACGCAGGCTACTGGGATCTTCCCGGCGGCAGGGTGGAGCCAAAGGAACTGCCTTGTGAAGCGGCTTTAAGAGAAACGATGGAAGAAACTGGGCTGACTGTTAGGCTAAAGAACATTCTTTCAGAAGACAGCACCTTTGATCCGATAAAAGAGCAAGTCTTTACTCGATTGATTTATGCAGGGGAAATGATTGACACTACACAGGAAATAGTGCTGGATAACGAAGAGCATACAGCATTTCGCTGGATTGGGGACTTAGATGAGCTGGCTGAAGAAAAAACACTATTTTATCTTGACAATCTAATTCCTAAAATCTCTATTTAAAAAATTAGCTTTTCAACTCTAAAATGAACTAAATTTAAAAGAACCAAGGAAGCCTATAATATCGAGGTCTCCTAGGGTTCTTTTTTCTATTAATTGGTAAAACTCTTTGATATCAGCAAAAACTAAGGGTATAATTAATGAACTCTAAGTTCGGAAAGGATTGAAATAATGGACAAAAAAACTGCCCTCGAACAATTCCACAAAAACCAGCTGTTGCTGACCGCAGAAGTACTTTTTTTAAAACAAGGAGTTGAAGCAACCACACTAGATCAAATAGCTAAGGAGGCTGGCTATAGCAAAACTACGCTTTATACATACTTTAAAAGCAAACAAGCTCTTTTTTATGGGACGGCCTACGAAAACATAATAAGACTTAAACAAACACTCGCTGAAATTGTTCAGTTGGAAGCAGATTTTTTTGATAGCTATTTTTCTTTTTGTCAGACACTCGCGGCCTACCAAGAAAATTATCCTATTTATTTTTCTGCTTTGCTACATCCTGAAGTAGAGGCTACAGAAACTTCTCAGCTTAATAATTTTTTAGTGGTTGTTGAGGAGCTTAGCGACCTACTCGAAGCTTTACTGAAAAAAGGAGTAGCAGAGGGAAGGCTTTCCGACTCTGTGAAGTTTCCAGAAATCGTTTATATCCTTTGGTCTGCCATTACCAGCATTATTTCAACAGCTGATCAAAAAGCGGCTTGCTTATCTGAGCAAACTAGCACTGATAAATCTACATTCAGATATTATGGATTTAAGATGCTTCTGCAAGGGGTTATTTAGCAATAGGAAAGAAATTGAATAAGATAAAACAAAAAGTTTATTTTTAATTCCTTTTGAAAATGATTGGAAAAATCCAAAAATCCTTAAATAGTGATAATAGAAGCATTGCAATCTTATGAAATAAAAGCTATTCTTTACTATAAGAGTATTTATAGAAATTACTTTTGGAGGAAAAGAAAATGGGGTTTTATACAGATGTACAGCTGGTATCTGGTATAGAAGAAACTGGGGAGGGGCGTTGCCATTTTGAGGTAACGTTCACCACTGATACAGATAATGATAAAAAAATAGAACAGATAATTTCCAAAGGATTGAATCTTTTTCAAAAAAGGAATAAAGCAATTAAGATTGAAGACGGCTATATAGAATTTTTTGAAAATCAAACAGTAGTATTAAAAATAGAATGTTCAAGTAAAGCCGGACTAACTTCATTTGACCAGCGCCATCTTCAACAAGAGCTGAAGACTGTTTTTGACTTGTTGAAGTCTGGTACGCAACTATCTCCTCAACAGAAGACAAGTGCTGGAAATCAGATGAACGAAGAGCAGAACCAGCAATGGGACCGCTGGAAAAAGGGGCTGGAGGAAAACATGTCTGCCCTGATGACTGAAACGCTTCAAGATTATCAACAAACGATGAAGCAGGAAATTACTGTGCAGCTGGAAAACATTCAGGCTGAAATGAAGGAAGAAATCATAGGCTCTCTTGCAGAGCTTAAAGAAGACTTTGAACAAAATTATACAATTGCAAACAGGGAGCTACTGGCTTCTCAGGCGATTAAAACAGAAACGCTACAAAACGAATTAAAAGAACTACGACACAGAAATAAAACCGGCATTAGTAAAATGAAAAAACAGTTGGAATCTTTTACTGCTAGTCAAAAAGAACAGAATAACACATTGAAATCTTCACTGATAGAGGCTTATCAAACAATAGCAGCTGACCATGAAGAAAAAGCTGACTTTCAAAAAGATAAATTGTATGGTGAGCTGGAAGAGAATATGATTGTTTTAACTGAAGAGATTCATCAAGTAACAGCTGGTGTGAAAAAGCAGTTGGGAGCTGAAACTCAGAAAATCAATTCAGACATTCGACAGCTTCAGAATACTATGGCTGAACTAAAAAAACAGGCGGAACAGCCAGCAGCTTCTGAAAAACGTTTGGAAGAGATTACACAGGAATTAAGTGCTCAAAAACAGCTGTTAACAGCTGCAGTTGAAGAGATAACTAACAGTCATAAGAATCTTTCCGAGCAGGTTGAAAAAGCCGCAGACGTTTCGACAGAGCGGATGGAAGGTGTTGCAGCTAGTCTTAGCAGTGTTGAAGAACAGCTGAACAGCAGCAAGACAGAAACTGCAGAGCAATTAGAACAGCTGAAGCATTTGGAGAAACTGTTGGAGGCACAAAAGACTAACTCCAGCTTTACCTACTTTACTAAAACATTGAACAATCAAGAAAAGCAGCTCCATACTTTAATTAGCGGTCTTGAAAAGAAAGAACAGCAGATCGCTGAGCGGATGGATGCTCTTGAAGGTACTTTGAGTAAAATCACTGAAAAATTAGCTGCTGTAGATACTCAGCTTTGCAGTCAGAGTGAGGAAAGTACTCAACTGCTGGAAAACGTTAAACAGTTCATTGAAGCTCCTCCACAAGAAGATCAGCAACTTGTTCAGCTAACTGAATTACTGAAGAGTGAAGAATCAGGATTTCCAGCATTATCTACTACTTTAGCTGAAAATAATAAGCTTTTTTACCAGCGGATGAGTGATGTTGAAGACCGGATTAAACAAACCCATGAGCGGATTGACACAATGGATCAATCTATCCTGTCTCACTTGGAGAACAGTAGTAAACCAGTGCTTGATTTTGATAAACTTTTAAATACGCAAAATGAAGAAGTGAAACAAAAGGTTCTACAGGATTTGATTAATAATCAGCAGGCGCAACTAACACCTATGGTTCAAACGCTTGAGAAAAATAACCTTAAACTGAATCAAAAGCTTTCAGATGTTGAGAAAAACATTGATCGTATTTCTGAAACAATCGCGAACATCGATAAGCGTGTTGCTGAAAAAACACAGGAACAGACAGAGCCGACAACAGTGATTGAAGAGCTGTTTGTGAAAAAGTCAGAGGATATTCAAAAAAATACAGCTGATGCTCAGAAGAAGCAATGGGAGCCTATCCTGCAATCACTAAAAGAAAGCAACATTTTATTTAAACAGAAGCTGCAGGCCTTTGAAAAAGAAATTGAGAGTATAACTGGTAAAGTTGATGGCATTGAATATTCAATTACTGACTTTATTGAAGAAAATGGAAAAACAACCACTGACATGAGCAGAATGCTTATTGAACAGAAGGAAGAGCTCCAACGCTTATCTGGGGGAAAAGTCACTACAGCAGTGCCGCTGTCAACACAAGCATTAGTCAAAAATGAACCTGTAGCTAAAGAAAAGGCCTTAAAGGTTGAACGTCTTTCAAAAGAAATATCTACAGAGAAAACGAAGCCAATCAATGAAGCTAATTTGTCCAAGTCAGAAAAGGACGAGACAAAAAAAGCAGCTGTTTCTGAAGATACGTCCGCTGTTACAGAAAAACCAGCGCCAGTAGAAAAGGATTATAAAGAGTCGACAGCAATGGAGAAGAAGAAGCCGTCACTTGTGGAACTTGTTGATAAAAAAGCAACGGATAAAACTGACAGCAAGCAGCACAAAGATATGACGGAAGAGGAAGCTACTCCAACAAGAAAACTGTTCACTGGAAATCGTTTCTTAGCAGATTACGAAAAAGTCAAAAAATTATTTGAGGAATCGGATACAGCCGGTGCTTCACGGAAAATGGTTCGACTCAATAGAAGCGAGTATAGAAAAGCGATTGTTTCTGTTAATTATATTGAATATCGCTGGGAAGTTGTTTCTGCTCATAAAGAGCTTTTTGATGGGTACAATTTGAAAGAATTCAAAGAAAAAGCTGAGCATGTAGACGAATTCCTGGATTCAATTGACTCTACTAATCGTAAAGAATCGCTATTCAACCAAAATGCTCTACGGATAAAAAATTCCATCTGGAAAACAGCACAAGCCTATCACTGGCTAAGCATCTATCTAGAGGAAATCATTTCTAAAGAATTGTTAGAATAAGCTATAGCTTTAAAAAGGGTTATACACCCGTTTGTATTGATAGGTTAAAAAAGAAAACAAACATAGAACTTGGAACAAAAAGCAGGGGATTGATGCTTTTGTTTCAAGTTCTTTTTTTGAAAAAGGAAAATAATGCGAATGATTTGGTAGTTGGCCGGAAGCCCCTTGGCAAAAAGCGCCATTCCAGTGCCGTCTACGGTTACTTGATGCAGTTTGAGTCATACAAGTCCTAAATCGAGTCAAAACAACAGACTCCGTTTATTAATTAGCTAGTTATCCAAAAGGCATGCAGTGTTTTCTGATTTGAAATACTGGCTTAATCATAGAAAGTATGCTATATTTTTCAGTTGCACTACTTTAGCGAATAAGAGGGGGATGCTTTATGAGTAAAGAGGAATTGCAGAAAGAAAAAGCATATTTAGCTGTGGTATATGGTGAGCTGCTCGAAACAAAAAGCAGATTGACAGAATTACTAAAACAAGCGAAAGAGGAAGGAACTGCTGCATTAAGTACTATCACAGAAGATATTCGCTTAAATTTTGACAGCTATTCAGATAATCTGGATACTTTTTCAATGATTGAGCTGAAAAACAGAGAAATCGATCAAATGAATATTCGTCTGCAAAGTGCCGAAAATGAATTGAAGCGAGTCGAGGCGCTATTGAAGTCTCCTTACTTCGGAAAAATTTCTGTTGATTATCTGGATGAAGAGCCTTTAGAAAACTTCTATATTGGCATCAGCGGATTCACTAATGATGCTGAAGAAAGTAGAATCTATGATTGGCGTTCTCCTATATCAGAACTCTTTTATAATAACGAGTTGGGAGATTCCAGTTATTCAGTCAATGAACGGACAATACCTGTAGCAATAAAAGGGCGCAGACAATTTATCATTGATAGAGACCAGCTCATCAAATATTTTGATACCTCCATTGCTATTCAGGATGATGTTTTATTAGAAGCATTAGAAAATAATTCAGAAGGCTATATGGCGGATATCACAGCAACTATTCAAAAAGAACAAAATGCAATCATCCGTGATACGACTAGTCCAGTAATCTTAGTCAACGGCATAGCCGGTAGTGGAAAAACTTCAACCATTATGCAGAGAGTTGCTTATCTGCTTTATCAGCTGCGTCAGAAAATTACTTCTGATAATATTCTGATTTTATCTCCCAACAATCAGTTTATCGACTATGTTTCCAAGGTTCTTCCTGCATTAGGAGAAAAAAATCCACTTAATTTGACGATGCTTCAATTTGTTCAAAACTATGCAGCTGCTGAGCTTGAAAATGAGGAGGAGCTTTTTGACAGGATCAGCAGCCATCCTGTTGATGCGCAGACAAAACAGCTGCGTAGTCAAGCATTTACAAACTTTGTTAAAAACGCTGATTCACTACTGCTCGCTCAACCTGATTTCTTTACTGAGCTTAGCTATCGCGGCAAGGCAGTAATTTCAAAAGAAAAGCTCACTGAGTTATATAACGAAACACCAAGCTATAGTAAACTTATTGATAAACTCCAATCAGTAAAAAAAAGCTTAAGCAGCTACTGGGAACGGCGCTTGATAAAGCAGGCACGAAGTCCTAAAATCCAGAATCAAATTCTTTCTTTGAGTGAAGAATTGCAGAAAAAATACTTTGGTGAACTGATTTCAGATGATTCTGAAGATAGTATTTTTCGTTATGGAAAGAAGCTGCTGCAGAAAAAATATGCAGCAATAGGAAGAGCAATTCGGCAGAATCGGTGGATCAATAAGGAACAAATTTTCCAAACAGTCTATACCAGCTACAGCAGCGAGAAATTTCTTCCTCAGCATTCTGGGCGATTAACTTTAGATGAAGGAACGGCATTCTTATTGGTTGAACACCTGCTGATTGAAAAAATTGACGTGCCCCAAATGCAGTTTCTACTAATCGATGAAGTACAGGACTACACTCAAGTCCAACTAGACTTGCTCATAGAGCTGTTTCCTAAAACAGAATTTACTATGGTAGGTGACGAGAATCAGGCAATTTTTAACTCAACTACACCATTTGAGCAAATTCAAGAATTATTTAACGCAGAAAATAAGGCCGTACAACGTTATGATTTGCTTAGCAGCTATCGTTCCAGTGGTGCAATTACAAAAACATTCGGTCAGTTCGCTTCAGAGGATACAAAAATGACGATTGTCCCTGTGCGTAAAGATGGACAGGCGCCTCAGCTTCATTCTTTCAAAAATCAGGAAGAATTTTTAAAATTATGTAAAAAGCTTCTTGAAGAAACTAATGGTGAGGATTTAACCATTATTACAAAAACAGAACAGGAAACAGAATCGCTTAAGGCGGATTTTGAAAATAATTCCGTGGATAATGATACTGAAAGGATAACAATCGTACCAATCAGCCTCTCAAAGGGATTGGAATTTGATCATGTACTAATTTATGATATCTCTGAAGAAAAATATCACTCTGAAAGAGATAAAAAAATTCTCTATACAGCAATTTCCAGAGCCATGCAAAGCGTCTATTTGACTTATTCAGGTAATCTGAGTAAGCTGCTTGCGTTTATGCAGTAAGCAAAGCTAACCGAATGAGCTCACAAGAATTTAAATATCGTTCATAGTAAACAGAGGGTCTGGGACATAAATAAATTCCCAGACCTTTAGCTGTGCCTAAATCCGATAAAACGGTGAGGCAGAAACTACTCCTTCGATAATGAGCTGAAATTTAGCAAAAAATTTATGGAGCATCAGATAGGAATCAGTCAACATCAATGATTTACATTCGTATTTCCTGCCATTTTCACAAATCCCTTTTTATTGCTTAGAATCACTGAGGTCGAGACAAAAGTGTTTAGCTTCGAGAACCAAGTAGGTACTGTTCAACATCAGCTCATCCCTCGCTGTGTTTCACAGCAATAAGACGAATTATCCGAAAATTGTCAAGAAACACTACAAGGGAACCGAGTAGATGTTGATTGATACCTACCTGGAGCTTTTCATATTTTTGAGATAGTTCGGCTTATTTCCGAGAACTTCAACTCTTAGTGCTTTTAGCACTTAGAGGTTGATGCTATCGGAACGAAGTGTAGTGAGCTACTTTTGGAACGCCGTTTATTCGGATTTTAGAGAAAGAAGAGTTTGGGCATTTACTTATGTCACAAACTCAGATGCTGAAAAGTACCTGATTAGTGCTTGAAGCTAACCATTTCTATCTCAACCTCTTTGTTGTTGTTTTTAGAAGTTGAAACGTTTAAAATAAGAGAAGAAGGGGAACGTATTTTCTGTTTTTAATAGAAACAGCAACGATTCCCATACTATTCACTCATACAAGTATGGGATAGTAAAACATTTTAATTGGTCCTTCACAAGAATATATCAGGGAATGAGAAAGGATGTACGAGAAATGAATCGAATTAATTTAATTTGTTTAGGTGTAAGAGATTTACCAAAGTCTTTAAAATTCTACAAAGGCATTGGCTTTAAAACTTATGAAAAAGAGGAGCAGCCGGCAATTGTCTTTTTTGATAATCAGGGAACCAAACTCGAGCTCTATCCTCTTAAAAACCTTGCTGAGGATATTAATCAAGCAGCCCCGCCAGAAACAACTGATAGCTTCGGGGGCATTACTTTGGCGATTAATTTAAAATCCGAACAAGAGGTGGACAATCTGATGGAGGCTGTTCTTGCTAATGGAGGTACCATTGCCAAGCAGCCTCAAAAAGCGCTCTACTGGGAAGGTTACTCTGGTTATTTCCGTGATCCTGATGGGTATTATTGGGAAGTAGCTTACGGTCGAAACTGGCGTTTTGATGAAAACGAGATGTTAATAATCGATTGAAGATTTATCGACTTAATTCAGGTAGAAATCAAAACTGCTTTGGATATTTTAGAAAAAATATTAGGAGAAAGAACATGGTATTTAAAATAGAAAGAATGGAGCAAAAAACTGCGGTACAGATTGCAGATGAATGGAAATACCCTGGCGTGTATGCTTTTTATGATATGACTGCTGATCCAGAGGACTACGAGGAGCTGATTCATCCTGACCAGCGTGGAGATCACTATTTTCAAGTTTTCATGCAATGAAGAGCTGTTTGGTTTTTTCTGTGTATTTCAGGAAAATCATTCCGAAACGATTGAATTTGGTATGGGAATCAAGCCTGAGCATACTGGACAGGGATTAGGACAAAAATATCTGGAAGCTGTTCTCGTTTATTTAATAGAAAATTATTGCTTTACAAGCATTCGTTTAGCTGTTGCCGAATTTAATCAGCGGGCTATTACTCTTTATAAGCGTTTAAGCTTTGAACCCGTTAAGACTTATCAACAACAGACCAATGGCAGCAGTTATCTATTTCTTATCATGGAAAAAAATCAAAAAAGTAAGGAAGCAAAACAAAGATTAGAAAAACCATTTACGATTATAGAGTTTGAAGAAAAAACGCTTGTTGGAATTTCTACCTTGTCAGAAGATGAAACTCCAGACATGTCTTTGTGGGGCAGATTTTATAAAGACTGCTACCCTGTTATTCTTGATAAGTGCAGCGAGCAGGTTTATGAGCTGTATACAGATTTATCTAAAAGCTCAAGGGATTGTCAAATTTCTATTACCTGTGAAGCAGGAGAAGAAGCAGCTCTCCCAGCCCATATTGAGACCCATAAAATTCCTAAAGGAAAATACACATGTTTTGTTGTTCGAGGTGAGGTCTATAAAGCAGTACCTGAATTCTGGGAGAGTTTTCATTCGAGTATCCTGCCATTTAAACGCACCTATCTATGTGATTTTGAAGAATACCCAAATAGCGAGACAAAGGATGTTGAGCTGAAAATTTATATAGGAATCCACTAAATTGTTGACTGAACTATCTCAAAGAAAAGTGTTACAGAAAATAGGATTACACCCGGTTTCCAGAAGATGTGGGTTAGGTATATTGGCTTTGGATCTTACCACTATAATTGAATGATTGGAAACTCCTTGTGCTTAGGGGATAAGTCGAAGCCTAATCGTGAGAGATAAAAAATCGTTACAAAAATACTGTTTATGCAAGCCACAATACTGGAGTACTCATCAAATTGACCGTACTCCAGTATTGCGGCTTTAATCTGAAAATAAACCTGTTTGGTATAAATGCTGAACAGTCTGCAGTTTTTCGATGTTGCTTCGATAATGCTTCATGTAGAGAACTGAAAAAATAGTATTTAATAGATAATCGAAAGCCGTTTGGGAAGCAAAAGTGGCTATTTTGGCAAAGTCATACTCAACCTGTGGGATGACAATGCGAATTGAGGTCAAATCAAGTAGGGGAGAGTTCTTATTTCCAGTCATCAGTATACTGGGAATAGCGTTCTTCGAAAAATGAGTGAGTATATTGCTATGCTTGCTATTATTGCCACCGTATGACAGAAAAAGAGCACAATCCTTTGCTGTCAGATTTGCAGCAGTCCATTCCTCATCACCGTACTCTTCAGCCAAAATCGGAAACAGGTTGATTTTCATTAGCTTGTTTTGAAAGCTTCTTGCTGTCAATTGAGAATCGCCTCGAGCAAACAGAAAGATACGCTCTGCCTGTAAAAGCATTTCTACGGTTTCATCAATAACTTTTCCATTAATTTGAGATACTGCTTGTTGAATGGATACGGACATCAGCTCGCCCATTTTTTGAGCAATTTGTTCTGAGCTATCTTGTATATCAAAAGGGAAATTAGGATTTATAGTATCCAGAGAGCGGGAATAGCTTGGAATGATTTCAACAATAGCGGCTTTAAACTCCTTATATCCTGAGAGACCAAGCTTTTGACACAGACGGATTACCGCCGAACGGGAAGCAAAGGCTTGCTCAGCAAGTTCATTAATACTTAGACGAGGAATAGCGGAAAGGTGTTCGAGAATATATCCTGCTATTCTTTTTTCTGTAAAAGTGAAGGTTTGCTGATTTTTTAGATCATCTATTAAAAACATACTGCACCAGTCCTTTCAATGTAATAAACAGTTGTTACTCTCATTTTATTCACATAATTGGACATAAGTTTCAGCTAAAACATAGACTCCATCAATAAACTGGAACTTATTTCCAATATTGTGCGAATTGGTTTTTAATTTTTTAGAATTACTTATAATCATAAGTATAACAGAACTGGAGGTTAGACTATGCTGACGATTGCTTATATTGGCAATGGCAAAAGTACAAATCGCTACCATTTACCATTTGTCGCAAAACTAAATGATAAAATTAGAGTAAAGACCATCTTTTCACCATCAGGAAAGGTTACATGGGATATGCTGCCGGAAACAATGTATACGACAGAAATCAATGATATCCTTAATGATCCTGAAATTCAGCTAGTGGTTGTTACCACCCCGGGGAGTCTTCATTACCACTACGGCAAGTTGCTTTTAGAAAATGGTAAAAATGCTCTAATAGAAAAACCATTCACGGAAACAGCAGCTGAGGCCAAAGAACTTTTTCAACTGGCTGAGGAAAAAAATCTGTTTATTCAATGCTACCAGAACCGCAGATTTGATTCAGATTTTTTGACTGTTCAAAAGGTTATCGAAAGCGGCAAACTAGGAGATATTTTAGAGGTGGAGATGCATTATGACTATTTCCGTCCAGAAATCCCCGAAGAAGCAAACTATTCACAAATAAACAGTTATCTATATGGGCATGGCTGCCATACCATTGATCAGGTTCTGTCTTATTTTGGCGAACCAGATGCCATTCATTATGATGTTCGACAGCTTTTAGGTGAAGGGCGGATGAATGACTACTTTGATTTGGATTTTTACTATAATCGAACAAAAGTATCTGTGAAATCCAGTTATTTCCGTTTGAAGGAACGTCCTAGTTTTGTTGTTTATGGGAAGAAGGGCTCCTTTGTGAAACAGACTAAGGATCGCCAGGAAGAGCATTTGAAGCTGTTCTATCTGCCTAATCATCCGGATTTTGGTATTGATTTGCCTGAACATTACGGCGTCTTAACTTATATGGATCATGATGGCGTTTATCATGAGGAGAAAGTAATTTCAGAGGTTGGTGACTACAGCCGAGTCTATGAAGGGGTGTATCAATCAATCATCCATGGAAAAGAGAAGATAATTAAGGATAAAGAAACCCTTTTACAAATGAAAATTTTAGAAGAAGGAAGCAGCGGACTTAAATAGTATCTGCTGCAATAATTTATCAGAATAGTTAGTGGCGTGCTTTTGCACTCTGTTAACTATTCTTTTATTTTCCAGTACTATTTTTTTCAAACAAATGAAAAAAATCACAAATTATAGTTTATAATAAAGTGGGCATGATGGAGTTGCATTACGAATGGAGTTAAAGGGAGTTTCTGAATAATTGACAGAAAATTCTATCAAGTTCAAAAAATGGATTCTAACAATCTCACGTGTTCATGTTATTAGATTTACAAAGTATATGTGTAAGCAGGGGGAGTTTATGAGTAAAAAAATGTTTCTTAAGATACCCGAGTGGTGGAGAAAAGTCATTCAAATTTTGATTTTTGTCACACTAATGCGGATTGGTCACCGAGTTATTATACAGCCGATTCTTGATTTTATTTTTCAAATAGGACTACAGACAACAGGCTTTGGTGTACTGTTCAATAATAATATGCTGAGCTTTTTTATGACGCCAATCGGCTTTTTGTCTGGTCTCGTGATGATTCTTCTTTTAGCCGCTATCAGCTATTTTGAATTTTCTATAATTTTAACTTTTATTGCTGATAGAAAAGAGAATCCTAAACCATCATTAATCAATATAATCAGCAATTTTTCAGTGTTTAAAAATAGTGTAAAGCCAATTAGCATGATTAGTTTTTTTATTTACACCTTTTTATTCCTGCCGATAACCGGCTTAGGTTATTCCAGTCTTGTTTTTCCTTATTTTCGCATACCTAATTTCATAACTGGCGAGCTTGGAAAAAGCAGTATGGGAGCGATTTTAATTGGTTTATTTTTCGCGTCCTTATTTTGTCTTTTCTTCCTCACAATTTTTACCTTACCAATAATGATTATTGAAGGGGGATCTTTTTTAAGTGCTGCGAAAAGGAGTATTCTTCTTGTAAAAAAAGAGCCGCTGGCCGTAGTCAAGCTGATTGGTTTTTATCTGATTGTTTTTGGTCTTTTTAAACTATTGCCTGAGTATTTAGTTACAGTAGGCTATATTCCAGCTACACTTAGCGAGCTGTTTAATAACTCGAGTTTACTTCCATCATTGAACAGTTTTTTAGCTTGGACAGGTTTCTTAGTGTATTCGGCAAGTCAGCTGTTTGTAAGTCCTGTATTGATTATCCTTGTCTCTGAATGGTACCTCAATTTGTATAATCAGAAAAATCAGGGAGCAGGCGAAAGCTATTCATTTAAACGAATAAAAAATATATTCTCAAAAGCCGCTGGCAATCGTCGGTTTCGAAATGTGTTCATCTTATTCACTGTCTGTTCCACTTTTTTATTTCTTTGGCGTTCTTCCGAGGAGGGAGAAGGACTTCACCAGCCGATTGTTATCGGGCACCGAGGGAGCAGCTCCGGTGTAGAAAACAGTCTTGAAGCTATTCAAGGAGCTATCGATGCTGGGGCAGAATACGCGGAAATCGACATTCTACTTTCTAAGGATAGTGTACCGATGGTCATTCATGATGATTCCCTGCAGCGGTTAGCTGGTCAAAATCTGTATGTGTATGATTTAACAGCAGCAGAGCTGCAAGACATCAAGCTACAGCAAAATGGATTTCAGGCAACAATCCCCACACTTGAAGAAGTGTTGAACTATACCAAAGGAAAAATCAATCTTGCAGTCGAGCTTAAAAGGCATAATAAAGAAAAAGAAAATCTTGTAGATGTAGTAGCCAAAACCATGAAAAAACATGGAGCATTGGAGTCTGCGATTTTCTTGTCTCTGGAATATAAATTAATAAGCGAAATGAACCGTAAGTTTCCTGAAACAATCAGTGGTTATTGTATTTTCGGCGGGTTAGGCTACTTAAGTCCGGATATCATTCGTACAATGAATATTGATTTTGTTTTTATTGAAGAATGGATGGCAAGTAGAGAAAACTTGATGGAGTTTCGCAGAGCTTGGCTGCCAGTCTATATTTGGACTGTTAATGACCCAAATAATATGACTACCTATTTAGAGGCAGGTGCTTCTGGTCTGGTAACGGATTATCCCATGCAGGGAAAAGAAAAGGTGGCAGACTTTAATGAGACTGATGAGCGTGTTTATTTAGATGAATACTAAAAATTGCAGCCACTAGATATTCAAAAGATTTCAGCTATCTATTTTTCTGGTAGTAAAAAGACGAATGATGATTAGGGGAAGAACGATGGACATAATTAAGCTAAATCAAGCATTAGCTGCTCAGGTTTTGACACTCACTATGGAAACAATCAAGGAATGTTATCCAAAGTATTATCCAGTTGGAGCGGTGGATTTTTTTCTAAAGCATCATGAATTATCTACTATAATTAAAGACATTGACGAAGAAAGAGTCTATGGAGTAATGAATGAAGGGCAGCTACTCGGAACAATTAGTATTCATCAAAATGAAATTTATCGTCTATTTGTTCTACCTAGCTATCAAGGTCAGGGAATAGGTCATTTGCTGATGAACTTTGGAGAAGGGGTAATCGCCAAATCTTTTTCTGTTGGAACAGTTGATTCTTCACTTCCAGGAAAAACCTTCTACCTAAAAAGAGGGTACCGAGAAATGAGCTATCACACAATTTTAACTGAGAATGGGGATTTTTTATGCTACGATGTAATGGAAAAGAGGTTCTAACAGTCCCCATTTTGAAACCGTCTTTAATACCTGTGCTCTTTACTTAAAGCAAAGAAGCACTAATCAAAATAAAGTCATCTAATGTTTATGTTTTTGTAGCTTCATATTTGATGGTTCATTCATTGAAGGAGGAATAATATGGTTCGAAAACGAGGTATCTCCTTGATACAGTTGATTTGACAGGCATTGTATCAAGGGAAAAAGTATCTATCCTGTCAAGCCGGCTGTATCATCCTTAAAATATGACCATTTAATACTAAGGAGATGCAGAAAATGACTGATATAAATTTAATAGAATCTTGGCTACAAAGTGAGCAAAACCAAAAAAACTTTTCAGGGTGGGATTTTTCTTATTTAAAGCAAAAATATACCCAGCAGGAACTCCCCTGGTGTTATAGGAAATTAGTTTCAGATTATTTAAGACCTGATTTAAAGCTGTTGGATATAGGAACTGGCGGGGGAGAACTACTGAGCTCATTTAACCACCCTTTTGAAAACACCTCTGTTACTGAAAGCTGGCTGCCTAATTACCAATTGCTGCTTGAAAGGCTAAAACCTAAAGGAGCTGTTGTTAAATTCGTTGAGTCAGATGAATCTTTGGATTTCCCTGATAATTCATTTGATTTAGTACTAAATTCTCAAGCATCTTTTTCATTTTCAGAGGTAAGAAGAGTATTAAAAAATCAGGGACTTTTTATTTCTCAACAGGTAGGGGATTTAAATGGGCTGGTTTTATCTTCTCAACTGATTCCAGGATTTAATAAACCATCCTTTGATTGGCATCTATTTCCTGTGCTGGAAAAATTAAAGCAAAACAACTTTGAAATCCTATATAAAAATGAAGCTTATCCTTTTCAAAAGTTTTATGATATGGATGGTTTGATTTATTATGTAAAAACAATTCCATGGGAATATTCCGGTTTTTCAGTAGAAAAAAATCTAAATGAGTTACTTTATCTTAATGATCAATTACAGCAAAATGGGTTTATCCAGAATCAGCAACATCGCTTTGTGTGGGTTGCCCGGCTGCAAAAAGAAACGGGCAGGGAGACTTCAGAAAAATAGCAGATAATTAATAAAAAAATTATTTATGAGGTGAGAATATGGAAAAATGGTTGTATGTTATGTTTATAGAAAAAAGCAAGACCTATAACAGAATAACAAAGGCAATTGTGGAGGAGCATGTCGAAAATTTAAGAAGGCTGGATGATGCTGGCTATTTGGAATCCTGCGGTGTATTTAAAGGATACAAAGGAGTGGCAGGAATGGTCATCTTAAAAACTGAAAGCTATGAAGCAGCGGATGAGCTGTGTAAGCAAGAGCCGCTTGTTGTTGGAGGCTATGCGACATATTCACTTAAGACAATGCAGGTAGCAGACAGAGAAAATAACTATTTGCTGTAATACTCTATTGATGATAAGTACAGCATAAATTAAAAAGAAACTGTGATAGAACGGGACTGGCTAAATGAATAAGACGGAACAGGCGAAAATAACTCCTATTTTCATTCTGTTCCGTCTTTATTTGATTTTAGGGGAAGGGGAGATATCACTATTATGCCATACATCCTTATACCCTCTAACTGTCCATTCTTGGAAGGAGGGATTTCATAATACGAAATTGACTGGCTATTTGTTCTTCTGTAATTCCGCCAGTTAACGCCAGAATTCCCAAACCTTCAATAACAAACATATAATTTTCAGCAATTTTATCAAGAGCCTTATCCTTTAGAATATTTTGTCGAACTCCTAAATAAAGAATTTCCTGAATCGTTTGTGTTGTCGTTTCCAGTTGAGACTGCTGAAACTGATAGGCCTGTTCGGACTTGTGTGTAAAATAATACTCATACATCGGACGCAGAAGACTGCTGTCAATGTGGTTTAATAAACGATCCTTGTGGCTGGCTAAATAAGTATCCAGTAATTCCTCAAAAGGAACATTTTCCTGAACGGCTGAGCGGATACCGTCAAATTTTCGCGTAGTACGCTGCTTTAGGGTTTCAATGAAGATTTCATCCACTGAGTCAAAGTAAAGATAAATCCCGCCGCGGCTAATTCCGCATTCCTCAATAATATCCTTCATTGTAACATCAATCAGACCTTTTTCACTAAATACTTTTCGGGCACTTTCCAGAATGGCTTCCCGTTTCATCTTTCGACGTTCTTTATTTGATTGTTTTACCATAAAATCACCTCTAATTAATGACACGCGTGTCATTATATTGTATAATCCTATTATGACACACGTGTCATTGAAATTGCAAAGTTATGTTCCAAAGGAGGAAAAGAAATGAATACAAAAACTAAAGCTTACCGTATAACAATCAGAGCTGTACTGACTGCCCTTATTATTTTACAGACAATGGTTCCATTTTTAGGCTATATACCTTTAGGAATCACTAGTCTAACGATTATTCATATTACAGTGATTGTTGCTGCAATAGTTTTGGGAACAAAAGACGGCATGTTTATTGGTTTAATGTGGGGGATTTTTACAATTATCAGAGCCTTTACCTCTCCCACAACACCTCTCGATACACTAATTTTTACCAATCCGATTATCTCTGTACTACCTAGAGTGCTGGTTGGATTAGTCGCTGGATTTTTGTTTCATTGGCTTTATAGCAAAAATAAAAAAATTCTACCTGCTACAATTACTGCTGCCGTATTTGGAACATTAACAAATACTATACTTGTTCTGCTCTTTATGGGTTTATTATACACTACTCCTTTAGCAGCTGCCTATAGCGTTGACCCTTCTGGTCTAATAGCAGTACTTGGGGGAATTGTTGTAACTAATGGGGTTTCCGAGGTAATCGGAGCTGTGATTATTACACCAATTATTGTACAAGCACTTTTTAAAGCGACTAGCTTACGTCCAGAAAGTTAATTTATTTGTTTAAAACAGACCAATCAAACCTAAAATGATTCGTCTGTTTTTTTGCATCTCATCAGAAATAAAAAGCGGTTAAGTTAATTCGATTATTTTCTTAAACCTATCGACTTTTACTCTATTTAATGAAATAATTTAGCTATATAAAATAAAGAATTACTAATTTATCCAGCGAAATGAGTAGTAGAATGCACGAGAGGAAGCAGACGTGGAAAAATCCGGAGTAAGAAGCCGCATATCTGTGGAAACTAACGTTTTTTAAGTGCTCCAGGATTGAATCTTCTACAAGAAGGTTGCTAAAATCGTCGGGCAGAACATTTGAACAATTATCGCCTAGCGATGAAAAGAAGAAGCCCGTAGTATTCAGACTAGTAGAGCTAAGAACTACATTTTTTGAATAAACAGTATGGGAGGAAACATATGAAAAATAGTCAAACATTTTTTGAACAATTAATAGCTGAATTTGCTACAGTGGGGAAACAAAGGAAAGATATTAAAGCTGCTTATATTATAGGATCTAGAGCTAGAAAGAAGTGCCCGGCTGATCAATGGTCGGATCTAGATATCTTAATATATACAGATGAACCCCATTACTATCTAGAATCTTCAGAATTTATTGCTCAGTTCGGAAATATCTGGAGCTCCTTTCCCACAAAAACCTTAGGAAATGATCCTGAGCGGTTAACCTTGTTCGAAGGAGGGCACCAAGTAGATCTTGTAGTGAAAACAGGGGAAGAATATCAGAAACAACTGGCTTCAGGGGAAACTCCCTGGTTATTTAAACGCGGTGTTCAGCTGATTCTTGATAATCAAGGACAAGCTGCAGAACTTTTACCGAAGAAAACAGTTATACCTGAAAAAATGCCCTTAAATGAACCAGCTTTTACGCAAGTCAATCAGATGTTTTGGTTTGTGACCATGTATATCAGCAAACAACTTCTTCGAGAAGATTTGTGGTCAGCCAAGGCTAGAGAAATGGACTACAAGAATATCCTGCTCCAGATGATTGAATGGTATGAGCAGTCTCTTCATGGCATTGAATATGATACATGGCACGGCGGCCGCTTTATTAGCGAGTGGGCCGAGCCAGAAGTATATGAAGCATTGTTTGATATTTTTGGCGGCTTTGATTTAGAAAGCAGCTGGCAAGCACTGATTCATTCAGTAGACCTTTTTGCCCAGCTAGCTGAAAAAACAGCTGAACTCAATCATTTTACCTATGATAAAGCCTTACAGGAAAATATTAAACTATGGCTTAGCGAGCATCAGCCTGTATAGAGTTAGTTTAAAGATACTAGAAGATGGGACAGTTAGTTATGTTTCAAACCTATCTATTGCTAAAAAAGGGAGTGGGACATAATCCACTCTCAAAAAGAAAATAAGCTCGATTTTGATGATGAATGTCAAAATCGGGCTTGTTTTTTTTTCTTCCCTTCTCTTTCTCTCCATATATTTTCCTAATTTTCTTAGATTTAGTGCCATGAGAGCCAAACCAACATCAATCTTCGCTCCTTGTTTTCCACGTAAATGGAAACGATGGAACGCCAAATGAGCCTTTAGATGCCCAAACACTGGTTCTACATCGATTTTCCGTTGTCGATAAATCGAACCTGTTTTTTCATCTGAAAGCTTCTTCTTGCATTCTG
>NZ_JBTXLW010000030.1:0-23329 GCF_054871795.1 Enterococcus sp. LJL51
CAGAATGCAAGAAGAAGCTTTCAGATGAAAAAACAGGTTCGATTTATCGACAACGGAAAATCGATGTAGAACCAGTGTTTGGGCATCTAAAGGCTCATTTGGCGTTCCATCGTTTCCATTTACGTGGAAAACAAGGAGCGAAGATTGATGTTGGTTTGGCTCTCATGGCACTAAATCTAAGAAAATTAGGAAAATATATGGAGAGAAAGAGAAGGGAAGAAGAAAAAACAAGCCCGATTTTGACATTCATCATCAAAATCGAGCTTGTTTTCTTTTTGAGAGTGGATTATGTCCCAGTCTCTTTTTTATTCTTGGGCTATCGCGATACGATATAACGGAAGCAGCTGCTGATAGGTTTCGAGCATATAGCTTTTCGCTTCTTCCGGCTCATCCCATATTGGATTATCTTTTTTTAAAATTCGGCCAATTTGAAATTCGCCTTTTTTCACATCTCTAAATCGCATTAGTCCTTTTTCGTAGGCTCCTTCCGAAAGAAGCTCAACTCCAGGTATAGTATGGTCTAAGGAGAAGTACGTATCTTCTGGAAGTTGACTAAATAATTGCAGATTATCTAAAAATGCTTGAGCGATTGCCTGTTCATTCTTCGGGTTATCAATCAAGGACAACCACATGAACACATAGTCCGGCCAAATTCCCAGCTGGAAATGCGGCTCCATTTTATACCCTCGCTTCTTCCTACTCAAAGCAGACCAAGTATTTTCTGGCGGGTATGTCGTTCGGCGCCGATGCTGAGCGATATGAACGAAGAACTCAATACCTAGCTCTTCCCCTAGCGCCCCCGCAAAATATTCATCTAACGTTTGAAACTTCGGCTGAATCCGGCTACGGATAGCTTCCATTCTTGGTTCCAAACCAGCCACTTCAAATACTTCAAAATCTTTTGCTACAAACATAGCTGCTACACTCCGTTTCTGTCACTAAACTTACTGGAATCATTATCCAAGAAGTATAATCATTAGAATAACGTTTATCTATCATCAAATAATTAATCATTTGATTTCACTAACCAGCTAAAATTATAGCATAGTTCTACCAACTTTCTATATCAGAAAAAAGAAAAGAGCTTGAGGCGTAAATAAGCACCCAAACTCTCCCTTAACTAAAGCGTATAAATTCTCCAGTAAAAATCAGTCAGCATCAAAACCGCTCATCACTGCGGTCACTGGCCTTTTAAGAGCATCCCGCTTACTCCTGAGATACACTACCATGAGCAAGATGAACATCACTTCATACCTACTTGGTTCTCAGCGCCTATCTTTCTGTCTCATCCCCCCCTTTATCATCAGTTATATTCTTTTGTACTCTGATAAAATTTTAGTCATCCTGCCTTTGTCGATTTTTATAATCCCGAAAAAAGCAAACAGGCCTGTCAGTAGTAGCTCTACCAAATTTTGAATCAGAAATGTACTTAATTGGACGGTCTCACCTGCTGTATAAATAGCTGCCCATTCACAACCAAAGCTCAGCAATAACGCAAAAACCAGCAGCTGCCAGAAATTAATCGAAGTCAGCGTCCATAACAGCAGTACAGCCCAGTAATAGCCTGTCCAGATTCCGGTTACCATCAATAGCTGAGATAGTTCCAAATAAGGAGCTTGCCATTGAATAACTATCATTAATGGAACGAGCAGCAGGCTTACTGCGGCACTGGCCTTAACCAGCTTCATTGTTTCACAGTAACGGAAAACAGCTATAGCCGCTCCAGCGATTAAACAACCTATCATAACGATAAGGGACCATGTTAAGCTTCTGGAATAAATAAAGTCAATGCTCATGCAAAGCAGGATACTGACTGCCAACATGCCGTTAAACACCATATATAATACTTCCAATAAATTCTTTCTCTTTAAACTAATAATCATTTTTTGATCTCCCTTCAATAATACATCTAAAGAGACGGAAAATATTTCACTCAGCTGAATCAGACTCTCTATATCCGGATAACTTCTACTCACCTCCCAGTTTGAAATGGTCTGTCTGGATACATGTAATTTATCTGCCAAATCCTGTTGTGTAAAATTAAATTCTTGCCTCTTTACTTTAAGTTTCTCTCCTAGTTCCATCTTTTTCTCCTTCTGTTTTCACTATAGGAAAAGCATACCATTTCTACAAGAAAAGAAAATAAGCATTTCTAAAAACACGCTGCAAAGAATCTTAGCATACTGATAGAATAAGGTTTTCAGCTAGTTGAAAAGAACAAAACAACATTAACTTATATTTTTTCATATCCACTTTTTCTGGTTATTTCCTGAAAAAAATCATATCGAAATTTCAAAACATCTGCTTTTTTATTCATTCTTTATACAAATTATTCATTTAGAAAGCCAGTATCCTTACATAATCCTTAGCCGAAAATGCATATTTTACTATTAAACTATAATTATTTGCATATTTATTTAAGAAAAGTATTGATTTTTGTATTTTCAGGTGCTATGATAGATTCAATTCAAATTAGAAACCGAATTGGAATCTGTAAAGGAGTTTGCATATGTCAAAAGAAAAAGTAATTTTAGCCTATTCCGGAGGGTTAGATACCTCTGTTGCCGTAAAATGGCTGGTGGATGAAGGATACGATGTCATCGCCTGCTGTCTGGATGTTGGAGAAAGAAAAAATTTAGAATTTATAAAAAACAAGGCACTTCAGCTCGGTGCTTCAGCTTCTTACACGATTGATGCAAAAGAAGAATTCGCTCAGGAGTTTGCCTTGATTGCACTGCAAGGACACACATTTTACGAACAATCTTATCCACTGGTCTCCGCACTATCTAGACCGCTGATTGCTAAGAAACTAGTTGAACTGGCAAAAGAAACTGGAGCAACCACTATTGCTCACGGCTGTACCGGCAAAGGAAACGATCAAGTTCGTTTTGAGGTAGCTATCAATTCATTGGCGCCAGCTATTAAGGTTATTGCTCCTGTTCGTGAATGGAAATGGTCACGTGAAGAAGAAATTAACTACGCAACGAAAAAAGGTGTACCCATTCCAGCTGATTTGGATAATCCATATTCTGTCGATCAAAACCTTTGGGGACGGGCAAATGAATGCGGCATATTAGAAGATCCGTGGGCGGCACCACCAGAAGGCGCCTATGATTTAACTGCCAGCTTAGAAGATGCACCAGACCAGGCCGATATTATTGAAATTACCTTCAGCCAAGGTGTTCCAACTGCTATTGATGGAAACCAAATGCTGCTTTCTGAATTAATCCTTTATTTAAATGATTTAGCAGGCAAGCACGGCATCGGACGGATTGACCATGTGGAAAACCGGTTAGTTGGGATTAAATCCCGGGAAGTTTATGAATGTCCGGCAGCTATTACTCTAATGACAGCTCACAAAGAATTGGAAGATTTGACTTTTGTTCGGGAAATAGCGCATTTTAAACCGATTATCGAAAATCAATTATCTCTGGCGATTTACAACGGTCTGTGGTTTAACCCGCTAACAGATGCTCTAATTGCCTTTTTGAAATCAACGCAGAAATACGTAAATGGGGTTGTTCGGGTTAAATTGTTTAAAGGACATGCCATCGTTGAAGGAAGAAAATCCGATAATAGCCTGTATAACGAAGAGTTGGCGACCTACACATCAGCCGATACCTTTGATCAGGATGCAGCGATTGGTTTTATCAAGCTATGGGGGCTTCCAACAAAAGTAAATGCTGAGGTTCAAGCCCAACTGTAAAACAAAGAATAAGAAGGCTTATCTGCGAGATGACGTTTACCAGCAGGTAAATAATGCCATCCATGCCGTCTTTTCGATACTTGCCTTTAGAGAAGCTCCTTTTATTCTGCGGAATGAAATAATGAGTTCAGCAAGGCACTTTTCATCATGCATCCTAATGAACAAGTTAAATCAGCACATGCAATATGACGGTTTATCCATATAAATCCTGTAAAGATTTCGGGCTAAAGAGCATTCCTTGCCTGCATTGCAGACAAAACGACTCCTAGCGCAGCTCGCTTCTTTCACAGGATTTATAGACACAACAGGACTGGATAAACCGTTTTTTCTGTTTCTAAAAAAGTACATACTTATTGAGGTGAATATCATGAAAAAACTTTGGGGTGGACGATTTGAAGGAAAGAATGAAGGCTGGATTGATGAATTCGGCGCATCTATCTCCTTCGATCAAAAATTGGCAGCACAGGATATTAAAGGCAGTTTGGCACATGTAAAAATGCTGGGTAAAACAGGGATAATCAAGCAGGAAGAGGCGGACACCATTGTTCAAGGGCTGTTGACTGTACAAAAGAAGATAGAGGCTGGTGAATTAGCATTTACAGTTGCAAACGAAGATGTCCATTTGAATATCGAAACCTTCCTTCATGAAGAAATTGGCGCCGTTGCCGGAAAATTGCACACAGCACGCAGCCGAAATGATCAAGTTGCTACAGATATGCATTTGTATTTAAAAGATGTTGTCTTGGAAACAATCAATTCTCTGCATACACTGCGGCAGGTACTGGTTAATAAAGCGGACAAGCATGTTGAAACGCTGATGCCTGGATACACACATCTTCAGCATGCACAGCCGATATCCTTTGCCCATCATTTGATGGCCTATTACGGCATGCTCACAAGAGATCAGGAACGTTTTACTGAAAGCTTAAAAAGAATTGATATTTCACCCTTAGGCAGTGCCGCACTTGCAGGAACCACCTTCCCAATAGATCGAAACTTGACAGCACAAGAGCTTGGCTTTACTTCTATTTACGAAAACAGCTTAGACGGTGTTAGCGACCGGGACTTTATTTTAGAATTTTTAAGCAATAGTTCTCTGCTAATGATGCATCTTTCCCGTTTTTGCGAGGAAATCATTCTTTGGTGCAGTCATGAATTTCAGTTTATTGAACTGACTGATACTTTTTCAACAGGCAGCTCTATTATGCCTCAAAAAAAGAATCCGGATATGGCAGAATTGATTCGCGGAAAATCTGGTCGAGTCTTCGGCAACTTATTTGGCTTACTCACTGTCCTGAAGGGACTTCCACTAGCTTATAATAAGGATTTACAGGAAGATAAGGAAGGCATGTTTGATACAGCTCATACTATTTTGACTAGCTTAGATATCATGGCTGGCATGATTGAAACAATGAAGGTAAACGAAGCGGTTATGGCTCAGTCTACAGAAAAAGACTTTTCCAATGCCACTGAACTGGCAGACTATCTAGCAAGTAAAGGCATGCCTTTCCGCCAGGCCCATGAAGTTGTCGGGAAATTAGTACTGGCGTGTACAAAAAAAGGCATCTATCTACAGGATATTCCTCTTGACGAATATCAGGAAGTTACACCGTTGATTCAAGAGGATATCTATGACACGCTTGCATCAAAAACTGCTGTAAAACGCCGTAACTCTCAAGGTGGAACAGGCTTTGAACAGGTGAAATCAGCGATTGAAAAAGCAATAATACAGTTAAAAAAAGAATAGGGGTACCTAAATTTTGTTCACTCAGAAAAGCATATACCAAGCTTTTTAGCCACTTCTCAGGATATTCTGATAAACTGCTTGTTTATCCCATGCATTTAATCCTTTAGGTAGATAGAGTAGGATAATAATCGGATTTTCTCCGGATCATTGTCCTACTCTGTCTAGTTCTTAGCTATTTCACTTAGATAGTCATCAAATCGATCTATTTCCGTTCCTTTTTCTGGTGTCCAACTCACTTGAGATATAAGCTTGCCTTTTTCAAAGGTTGCTATCGTTGGCGTATATTGAATCGCGTAAGTCTCTTTAAAATTTCCCCAGGCAGTCTCATCTTTTCGTAATTGAGCAACATTCAGATACTCCAGCTTTGAATGCAGTTCATACTTTTCCAGCATAAGAATAAGTGCTGGTTCAAAATCACTACAGTCCAAACAGGTTGGTCTTCCGACATACACGACAAAATCTTCCTGATTGGAAACCTTTTCTTCAAAGCTTTCCACTGTTATTGAATTTAATGTATCATAAATCTCTGGATACTGTGTCTTTTCTTCTGCGAGCTGCTGCTGATAGGCTAAAACTTCTTTTTGCTGTCTATTATACCAAATCGCACCAAGGACAAGCACGAACACACTACCAATGATAATCCCTGCTTTTTTCATTTTTCTCTCCTCCTATAAAAGCCAATCCGTCAGCAGCTGCTTCAGCTCTTTTTTTTCAACTGCACCTTCTTGTCGAATTACCTCGCCATCTTTAAATAAAAGTATCGTTGGTGTAGCTGTCAAATTATACTTTTTAATAAAGTCCATATTCTCCAAATTTTTCGCATCTACTTGATTAATCGTTATTCCCAGCTCAGTCGTTACTTCTTTCAATTCAGGGCTAAACACCTGACAAGGGAGACAGTCTTCAGCATAATAATAAACCAATAAAGGCTCAGCCTTTGCTATTTTCTCATTTAACTCAGTGATTTCCATTTTCTCAAAGGCGGCTGCACTAGTTTCAAGTGTGATGTTCCTATAAATAAGGACTGTAAGCAGTAGTAACAATAAAGCCAGACTCAAAATTCTTTTAGAAATGTGCTTCATTCGCTTTCTCCTCCATTCAACTGATAAACTACATCAGAAGCTTTAACGATTTCCTCTGTATGGGTAACAATAAGCACTAGCTTGTCCTTTTTCTTTGTCAGCTCATGGATAGTAGCAATAAACTCTTCCCGAGTCTCAACATCAAGATTACCTGTCGGCTCATCAAATATATAGATATCAGCTTCTTTGTTTAAGGTTCTAAGTAATAGTAGTTTCTGTTTTTGGCCTTGGGAAATGTTTCGACCTGAAGAGCTGACTAAATCATCCATTTGATGATCTTTAGCTACTGAAGTAAATGAATAATGATTTGCGCTCAATGCAGCTTTGTCCTCATCAAAAACAGAATACGTGATGTTACTTTCTACTGATTGATTGTACACCTCCATTTCAGTTGAATAGTAGGCAATATAATCAAAAATATTGGTATTCTTCATTGTTTTCATCGTTTTATGACTATTGATTCTAAATGAGCCTTCCTGATTGTCCAACAGTCCGCTTAATAGTTTTATCAGCGTTGATTTTCCGACACCGTTTTTCCCAACTATAGAATAGATATTCCCTGATTCAAACGTGTATTTTCCTTTACGCAAAATCTGTTGCTCTTCATAAGAAAACGAGACATCCTCAAGCTCAATTTTTTTAATTGCGGCTTCCTCAATATTAATTGTTTCAGGTGCCATTTCTTTATCAAAATCATTCTTAGCTTCAATATATTCAATCGCTTCTCTACTCTTTATATAGGAGAAATAGCTCCCAAACAGCCCACTCAAACCAGAGGTAGCGATATATAAAACATAAACACCACTAACTACCCCAGCTAAAAGATTTAAATGTCCCGTTTTGAATAAAAATGAAAATAAAATGAAATGTGTTAAAATCATCATTGTTCTTGTACCATCTATTAAAGCTGAAATGATTGTATCCGTATCATTCATCTCCAATTTTGTATTAAAGTACTCCTTCAGCTTATTTTGGAAGTTCTGCATGGCAGCTTTATCTTTTGAAAAAGCCTGTATATCAAGAGTAGTACGAATTGATTCTTCAAACGTGCCTGAAAGGCGGTTAGAATTGGCTATAAAGGCTTTGTAGTTCAGGCAGGATTTCTTTATATATAAGCGAGAACACAAATAGAAAATAAAGGACCATAAACACAGATTCATAGCTAATAGCCAGCTGTATTTCGCTAATGCCAAAACTAAAAGAACAGAAAAGAATAAATGGACAATTAAGTAGAAGCGTTCCAGCAGCCCTTGACTAGCGGTAATACAATTCCAAAAATAACCAGATAAGTTATCAAGACCTACTTTAGCATCCATATCACCTAAGTATTTATCGAAAAGCTTCGTCAGTACTTTTTGCTCTACTACATTCGACAAATCCGTTTTAAACCTTGCATTGTAACGCATCAGATTCATACATAATATGATTAAAACGGCTACAAAACAAGCCACTAAGGCAATTGTACCGGTTTGCATAGAATCTACATATCTTCCAGATAAATATTCCAAGCCGTACGTTGCTATTAAAGGAAGAAACATCGCAGCCAGAATTGCAGCCATTGAAAATAATTTTTTCCCATTTGGAATTTCTTTCAATGCTGTTTCAATAACCTGCTCTGGATAGCTCTTATTAATGGTAAAGCTCGGTGTTTTTTCTTCTACTTCGTCAATACAAATAGCATACCCCATGAACTCTTTTTGAAAAGCACCAACCTCTTTTTTAAAAACGTTAAGCTCAGAGGGATCTGAAATCCACACAGAACCCTCATTGAATTCATGAATAACACAATAATGAGGCAGCCCATCTTTTTTAACCGTAACGATTTGCGGAAAGCGCTGAGATCTCAATTCTTCAAAATCCGCGACTTCATAACAATCAGCTTCTACACCATACTCTCCTAATACTTCCTGAAGATCATATAGTGACAATCCTTTTTCACTATACTTTTTATATTTTAAAATCTCTTCAAGATTTCGTGCTAAGTTCGTATTTTTAAATTTTAGCTGACTTAACACTGTTTGAATAGCTGCAACACCGCAGTCATTCGTTTCATTTTGGATACTATGCGCGTATTTCATCATTTTCCTCCTTATTCTTTTCACATACAAACCCTTATCTTACCAGCTCTACAACATCCTTTTCTGTTGCCGATTTAGACGGATAATAACTGAAAATCAACCCCACAGTAACAGATAATAGAACAGCAATAAATGCTGTAAAGAAATCCGGTATAAAGTTGAAGTTCAAAATCATGCTGATAAATTTTGCAATAAACAAGCCCGCGACATAACCAATTCCTCCAGCTACAAGGGTAATCGTCAGTCCTTCAAACAAGAATTGTAATTGTATCGAACGCTCTGTAGCTCCCAGAGCTCTGCGAATCCCAATTTCTTTTGTCCGTTCAGAAATGGACGTATAAATCATATTCATCACACCTACACCTGAAACAAACAATGAAATTGCTCCAACAAAAGTAAACATCGCTGTCATTGATGAAAATAATTCCCCTAAAGTATCAACCATTCCACCATCTGAAACTGGCTGGTATTTTCCAAAGTCCTTATTACTACCTTTGGAATTCATCGTTCTTGTTAAGGTATCAAGCATTTTGACAGAAGAGATTTCATTGGTAAACGTAACATCCATATTTGTTACCTCTTCCCCAGGAAAATATTTAGCATATGTCTGTGCCGGCATTTGAATTTTTAAAGAAGAATAGGAGGTTGAGGGAAATACTCCCACAACTAAGAAATCTTCATCCTGTATTTTAATTACTTCTCCAATCAGCGATTGCTGATTGTTTTCGGAAGCTTCTGCTAAAATTTGAGAGGAAACGTAGACGACTTTATTCTGATTAATTAAATCACTGTCATTAAATGTTCTCGAATGCTTAAGAGAAGCAAGTGATTGCTTCTGCTTTAAAGAATGAATAAGCTGAATCTGCATCGTTTCATCTGTCCCCCGAAAAGATACCTCTTTTTTACGATAGCTCTTCTCCGGATTTTCTTTTGATCGAACAACGTGCTTCACACCATACACACTTTCCAGCAGCTGCATATCCTCCTGACTAAAATTGATAAAATTGGTATCTTTAAAGCTGCTTTCCTCAGGAGTAAATTTTAGTGTCACCTGTGTTGTCTGATCATCACTAGTAGGCAGAAGCTCTCTCATCTGCGCCTGCTTATAGCCTCGTCCCACAGAAACAATGGTAATGACTGAGGCGATGCCAATAATCAATCCCAGCATAGTCAAAAGACTTCTCCTTCGATTTTTGCGTACTGCTTTTATTGCTGACTCCCAAATAATATTTATCTTCATGGATTTCCCTCCTTAGCCAATCACCAGACCATCCCTCACTTCAATCACACGGCTGCAATATTCAGCCGCTTCTGGATCATGGGTAACCATTAAAATAGTCACATCATTTTCTTCATTTAGTGTTTTAAACAAGCTAAGAATCTCGTCTGAAGTTTTTGTATCCAATGCACCCGTTGGCTCATCTGCGACAATAAACTCTGGTGAATTAATCAACGCTCTTGCAATGGCTACTCTCTGTTGCTGGCCGCCTGACAGCTGTTTGGGCAAGCGCTCTCCCTTCCCTTCAAGTCCGACCTTTTTCAGCATATCATTGACTTGCTTTTGAATTTCCTTATGAGAGTAACCAGCGTATAGAAGCGGCAGCTCTATATTTTCAAAGGCTGTGTAATTTTCTATCAAATTAAATGACTGAAAAACAAAGCCTACTTTATCATTACGGATAGCAGACAGCTGCTGATCACTGTACTGATATACTTTTTCGTTGTTGAAAAAGTATTCTCCAGAAAAATCACCGTCTAAAAAACTAATTGTATTCATCAAAGAGGACTTCCCTGAACCGGAGGGTCCCATAATAGCTGTAAACTCACCTTCTTGGATATCTAAACTGATATCATTCAAAACCCATAGTTTATTCTCCTCATCACCATAATACTTTTTAATATTTCTTAGTTTAATCATCCACAGTCACTTCCATCTTATCTTTTAAATCTTTCGATTTTCTGATAATACTTTCCTTTTCCTTTAGTCCTTCTTTTAACAGAAACGTTTCTCCATCAATAACTTCTGCGACAATTTTCTGTTTGTTCGCCTTGCCATTCTTATAGATATAGACAAACTGTTCCTTTCCCTCTGTGACAACTGCATCTGCCGGAATTTTAATTTCATTTTGCTGAATCCCAATTTTTACTGAATAACCTAAGGGAACCTTTTCATCCATCGATACTTCACTTGTATACACCGCAGCACTCCCACTATCTACCTTCGGCACTTCTGATTTATAGGAAATTTTCCCGCTAATTGTTTTGTCTTGGTTTTTGTACATTATCTTAACTTCCTGATTTAAAGCGATTTTCTCTACATCAAATTCTGTTACCGTAAACTCAGCAACTCTATCACTGGAATATACTGTTACTACTGGCTTGGCAGCATCTCTTTTAGCGGTTTCATCAACAACAGCTTTACCATCAAACTCAGCAACCACAGAAGACTCCTTTTTACTATTTAATGAAGCAATTTGTGCATCCACATCTGTCAATAAATCCTGATATTGAGTAATCGACGCTTGAATGGAATTCATATTAGTTTCTGCAGCCTGCTTCTTAGCTTCATCATTTGCATAATTCGCTTGATTATATTTGTACTGCTCTTCCTGAAGCTCTCGATTCAAATTTCCAATATTGGTTTCATAATTAGTCTTCATCGATGTTTTTTCATTTAATGCCAGCTGATTTTCTTTACTGAAATAACTAATCAGGATATCACCTGCCTTTACATCTGCGCCATTTTGAACAGTAATAGAAGCAATTTCGCCAGAGACAGAATCATAGGCAACAGACTGAATCTTTTGGGCTTTGATTGTACCAGAGAAATTTAAATCTTCAGCTGACATTACTTTGTAGCTTGTATACTTCTGTTCCACCTTCTTCTTACTGGAAAATGCTGTTAACGAAACAACACTCACCAGCAACATGCCAATAATTCCTGCTATGATTAAAAGTTTTTTTCTTTTCATTCCTGCTTCCTCCTTTATACTGCCCGATCGACGCTCTCGCCATTAAATAACGAAGCAATTTCTTCTGAAGTAAATGTCGGACCCCAAATTCGTTTTGGATTTCCTTTTTCAAAATAAACACCTAAATTTTCATATTTACCATTTTCCAATGCCATATCAAACATATATTGGGTATATAATTGACCGCCTTTTTCTTTCGACTCATCCATAAAATAAATTTTTTCAGCTACATCTGTCGACAGCTCCTTTATTGCTGCTTGATAATGCTGATATTCCTTTGAACTTTGCTTACCAAAAAAGATAAATAAAGATTCCTTACTGCTCAACATCTTTGTTACATCTGCTGAAGAAACTTCTTTGATTGGTGTTCCGACTTCCGCCACATCCGTCTCTTCCAATGAAGCACTACTGTCGTCAATTAGAGCTGCCCTGCTATTTTGAGAAACTGTTTCTGATGAAAAAGTATTATTTTCTGCTTTATTTCCAGTATGGGAACATCCTGTTAAAAAAACTATTCCTCCAATGATCATTGTTTTTGCAAGTGCATCCAACCATTTTTTATTTTTTTCCATGCCATATCCGCCTTTCATCACTTTAATTTTGTACGCTTACTATAACATTTGCTTCCCCATTGTTTTATTTATTTACCTATTCTGTAAAAATCTATACGCAACAAAAAAGAATGACCATTCGCGTTACACAAATGGTCATTCCTCAAGAAGAGAGTTCTTTCAATTTTAGCAGCTGCTTTAAGTTCAACCTGGATACCAGCGCAGTTTCTCCATTCGGAAAATGGACAATTCTATTCTTTTGATCGATTTTTGTTATATGGTGAAGATTAATTAAAAAGGACTTGTTACTTCTAAAGAAACGCTTGTCTACCCTTTTTTCAATGTCTTTCAATGTGCCATAAAAGTCTGTACGGAGACATTTCCCTTCCAGTAGTATTCTATGGTTGTCTGTTACCTCAAAGAAGTAAATTTCTTCATAAGCAATATAGGATAAATCATCCCCGTCATTCACAGCAAAATACTCACTCTTTACATTGCCTTTAGCTCTTAAACGCTGCGTGATTGTATCAATACATTCGTTGATTTTAGGCTCCATCAATTGAATTTTATCTTTGATGATAAAATCTAACGCACCAACCTTATAATGAAAGGTCAAAAAGCTCATTTCTGAATGGGTCGTTACAAAGATAATATAGCCGTCTGGATCATATTCTCTAATTTTTTGCGCTAAAACCAAACCGTTCATCTGACTTCCTTCAATTTCAATATCCAGAAAATAAATAGCTGTGCCTAGATTGTCTCGAACCGTTTCCAACAACTTCTCCGGCTGATTCGTATTCAGAACTATATCCATTCCCAAATCATCAGTTATCAGCTTCTTATTCAACAAATACGCCAAACCTTCTGACTGAACTGAATCATCCTCACATATATAGATTGGTATCATCTGCTTCACACCTTCTCATAAAAATAGATTTCTTGAATAAAATAATCTGTTTGTATTTTTGTCTTTAACTGCACATTTTTATAACGTCCAATAATCTGTTGAATATTCTTCAAGCCAAAACCATGACGGTAGTTATCTTTTGAAACCTTCCTATCAATCCCGTATTCCTTGTCGTTATAAGTATTTTGAATCACAAAAATTACACTATTATGCTTTTTAACAAAAGCAAGATTGATTTCCTTTTCCTCACTTTTTTCTGCTGCTTCAATAGCATTATCCAACAATATACCCACGCATCTTGTAAGATCCGTATTACTCATTTCAATTGTCTCAATTGGCTCCTTTGCTTCAAAATGAATTTTAATATCCTTTTGATTCGCCTGTAGAATTTTAGGTGCCAGTATCCCTTTTAGCTCAGGTATATTAATATTTTTTAAGTTTAACAGCTTAATAATTCTAATTCCTTTATTTCTCAATATTTGTTCAGAGCTGTTTTCATAGTAGCTTTTCAATGCAGCTAAGCTGAATTCATCATCATAAATCACTCCAGACAAGCCGATAAAAATATTATCGTAATCATGTTGATAGCTTAGAATTTCATCCCTAATCAGTTCAATACTCTGGATGTAGTTTTCCAATTCTGCTGACCGTTCAATCTGAAACTGCAACTTTTGATTCTTTTCATTATTATTGATGATTATAAAAATTGCACTGACCATAATTAATATAAATAAGAATAGATAGAAGCTTCCATCCAACAAGGTTCCTTCGGAAAAATTCTCACTTGTCTGGTTTTGTTCGTCCATCGCAACCTCAACTATCTGTTGATCCTTAGCAGGAATCTCTTTAGTAGATTGCTGTACTGATGCTACATTTAAAACCAGAACCATTATTGCAGGTAGCCAAATAATTTTCTTGAAAATACCTTCAACCTGCACTCTTTTTAGAAAACGGATAATCCCTCGATTGATAGAATAATAGAGCATTACAGAAAAAATACTAACTAAAATCAGATATTGAAGCATGTCTACATTAGAGAGTAGCGCCATCATTAATAAAGGCACAATATTCCTTACTGCATAAACCAACAAATAAATTAATGATAGATTACCAATAGCTTCCCTGTATGAAACACCCTTAAATAATAGTAGAACCAAAACCAGCAGACTTAAAAGAGTCCCCAATATTAACTCATTAGGAACACCCGTATACGCCACCTCAGTGCCTGATGAATTTGATAAAATATATTTGAACTTAACAAAATCAATACACACAAATAAACCAATAATTCCTATCCAGTTTGCAGTAGTAATTGCCTTACGAAATTTTAGCTGCACACACAAAATAATTGGAATCACAATCGTTAAATATAAAAAATAAAAATTTTCCCAAAACATAAAAAAATCCTTCAGCATCCTTTTTCTCCTTTTTGTACGAATTACTTTAATTATAGCATAGGAAGGTCTTATATACTTATCGAGAAAATAAATAATAACAAAAAGGCTATTATAGATAAACAAATCTCTTTCTATTCTAGCCTTTTTTATCTTTTTTATTCCAATGCATCTTTGATTTCATTTGGTAAATCATCAAAATCTTCATCGTCATCAAGGTAAATATTATTTACCCCTTCTTTTAACCCTTCCTGCTGAAATTCCTCTAAGCCGTTAAAGTTATGTGTATTCATTCTAGAGTAAATAAAATATCCTGCTCCTCCAATTAAACTAGTTGTGACACATACCAAAATAACTTTTTTTATAATTGATAATTTTTGTTTTTCTTTCATATGTACTCTTCCTTTCAATGAAAATATTCTATAGTTTACACCTACTTCAATACAATTAAATAACAGCTTGCAAGCCTTTGGACACATTAACGTAACCTTTTTCAGCCTGTGTATATGAGTAGTCTTTGAAATCATTTGCTGTCCATTTTCGAAAACACAAAATTTATCTGCTAATCGTTTCAGGACTCAAGGTATAGGGAATCGCTGAATTACCAATCCCCCATACTCTTTTTTCCTGCATTTTTCGGAAAGTGCTTCAAACAGTCATTAAGTAAACAAACTTTATTTTATAAAAGAAGCAATAGTCCTACGATTTCATTACTAATACTTAGTTGCTTTTGTACGACTACACCCATTTCCAGGAGCCACAGCTTATAAGAACTCCATTACTATAGATACAGACTCTTGTCCATGCACCTGCTAAAATATTTTGTGCTTCTCTTTTTGCTAATTTTTTCATGTCATTTCCCCCTAAAATGAATTGCTACTTTTATTTCATAAAGAATAGTTTATACCTAATTTGTCTGAGCTACCTTATCCAAGTGTTGTTGTTTTATACCCAACGCCATGGTGTACAACCAACTAAGCGCCCATTTTTATATACACACACACGTACCCAAATACCTGCCAAAATGCCCTGTGCTTCTTTTCTCATCAATTTTCTCATTTTTGTTTCCTCCTAATAATAAGTTTTTTTGTAGTTTCTCCTGCAAATCATTTCCAAATGCAACAAATAATTATGCCCTTACGATAATAACAAACTCTATAACTTGCTTGAACTGCGTCAGCCTTTTTCCGTAGAAAGCTTTTTCATCTCTGCTCCCCCAATCCCACTTATTTTGTTGATAGACCTGTCTACATCCGAATCATAGCATTTCTACTTTGTATTTTAGGTTTTTTACTGATTTTGACGAATTTACCACGTATAATGCTGCTGAAAACCATTTGCGTTACATCAACTGTTATTTTGAAATAGTATCTCTTATGATTAAAGAACTCTCTCCTACAAGCAAATTTAAAGCATACAAAAAAGGGCTGTGACATTAGTGTGCCTCAGTCCTTAAACTTGGATAAACTGTGTTTTAGAAGTAACTACTAGCAGCGAGCTGCATCGATGTCCGCTCAACATCAGTGGTAAATCACCGTGTTTCAAGGCTCTTCGACAATAAGGCGAAAATTCGCAAAAATCTGTGGAACACCAGGTAGGAATCAGTCAACATCGAACGGTTTACCTTCATGTTTCCTGTCATTTTCGGAATTTCCGCCTTATTGCTTAGAATTACTGTAATTGCTCTTTTAAGCTGAACAGATGATGAAAAGTACCTACTTGGTGCTTGAAGCTGACCACTTCTGTCACAACCTCGTAGTCTCAACATACTTAAACCTGATTCTAAAAGGATAGAGAAGGAGCTCGGTTTATATTTCGGACTCGTGGTCCTCGAGGTTTTGTTCGAGCTTCCTTTCACCCTCACTATACGCTATAAATAGAAAATAGAGGTCGAGACAAAAGTGTTTAGCTTCGAGAAATAAGACGAATTATCCGAAAATAGCTTTTCATATTTTTGAGATAGTTCGGCTTATTTCCGAGAGAGCTACTTTTGGAACGCCGTTTATTCGGATTTTAGACAAAGAAGAGTTCGGGCATTTACTTATGTCCCAAACTCTAATCTTAGTATGTTTGCTTAGATTTTTTTATAGTTATCTTGCTTTTGTTCGAGTATCTGCATCAACACCAGGAGCTTTGCCTAATTTAGCCTGCAGCATCCAGATTTTCTTTTCGATATCTGTTTTATTAGCAATAAAGATATCTTGAGTAGAATCGTCGCCTTCCTCACCAGAAACATCAATACCTTTTTGATATAGGTCAGCTAAATAACGATAACCTTCTACTAATTTTTCCATACGTTCAGGAATTGTACGGTCCCAATTGCCTACTTCATCTTCGATGCCAGTGTTATCCGCAAATTCTCTTAAGGTTGAGTATGGAGAACCATCCAGCGTAATCAGACGTTCAGAAACAACATCAAGCTGATCGTTAATTTCATCCATATAATCGTCCATTAACGGATGCAGTGTTAGGAACTCAGGTCCGCGCATATACCAGTGTGTTTGGTGGATAACCACTGAAAATTGGCTTAAGTCTGCTACTAATTGATTTAGTACTTCTTTTGTTTGTTCAAATTTCATTATTATTCATCCTCCTAAATTTTGTCTACATTACTAGTTTAGTATGAAACAGAGGAAAAGTACAACAAAATCTCTCAAGAATGGAATATTTATTTTTTAATAGTTATTATAATCTAATCTGATTCCGTTGTGGCTGATTCTTCTGTAGAACCCTGGGTTTCTTTTAATAAATCATCAATTGCCTGCTGAAGCTCTTCATCTGTTGTCTCTTCATCTAAAGCCGGCTGGCTGTATAAGGAATCCAACATCTCATTCATCACTTCATCTACCGCTTCGTTTAATCCGTCATTCAGTTCTTCATCATCTTCTGTACCCGATATAAAAGCCATAAATATACGAGAAACGGTTTCCTCCTGAGCCGCCGGAATATACCATTTGCCGCCTTCTTTTTCCAGCTTTAAGCTAATTTCAATATCATCATTTTCTATTTTAATAACTTTTATGCGTTCCGTTAAAATGGAAATTGTCGATTCAAGGATTTCTTGATCTGTTTCTGCGCCGTCAGCCTTTTCAACAGCTTCCCGAACTAATGTCCTAGTCATTTCCTTCATCGCATTGACCAAATCCAGGCCAGTAATGAAGTAAGTGATTTCGGCACCTTTTTTATTCTCTTTTATTTCAACAATTCGATAGCTTGTTTTTGCTTTGGTCTGCTTCAGCAATTCCTGTGTCAGCTTCTCCGCCTCTTCTTTAGGTACTTTTGTCCCAGTTGACTCTAGACCAGAAATAAAGTTTTCCTCAAAGTCTAAACTATTATCATCCAGCTTCTTTCCAGTGGCCTCTCCATCTCTAAAGCCTGCTTCAAACTCATTCTTCTTTTCTTGGTAAATCAAGCGGTCAATAAGCAATTCACCCGCTTCATCAGCCGGAATAGCTCTGTTGCAGCCCGTCAGCAGAATGCTGACAAACGCAATGATCATTACTGCTGCTTTTTTCATATGTACCCTCCATTAGTGTTCATTCACTTGCTATATGTTTGTTGCTACTATCTATTATTCCTAAAATATAGAGAAAAGTCCACATAAATTCAGCAAAATTTTCGCTGTATAAGGAACCTCTAACAGAATGGTAGGCGGTGGAATAGTAACTGGATAAAATCTATTGAATGTGTCAGTATTCAGATTTACAGCACAAGTTGGCTGATTTAAAAGAATCCCTTTTACCAACAGCAAAAGCAGAGAGAGGGCTGATTATTAAAAATAATTAAATGAGTTTTATAAACTTTGCGTATCTTGTTTTGAAGGGAGGAGTACAATGACTAATCTGTTGTTGTTTATTTTCGGCGCTTGCTTAGGTTCATTTTATTGTTTAACAGCTGAACGAATACCTAAAGGAGGCTCGATCCTGTCACCAGCCTCTCACTGCCCCCACTGTTCCCAAAAACTGCAGTTTTATGAGCTGATTCCGTTATTTTCTGTTATTCTACAACGGTTTCGCTGTAACTACTGTGCTAAAAAAATTCCTTTTATCTATTTTTTCAGCGAGCTGTCTGGCGGATCATTAGGTGTTCTTTGTTTTTCACAAGAAATTAACCTATCCTCCCTTCATACCTTTTTACTATTGTCTATGGGATTAGTACTCTCTTTGACAGACATTTTCTATATGATTGTAGAGCCCAGAATTTTTTATCCCTGCACCTTTATTTTGATTTTCTGCCACAGCGGGTTGGGACACCCCCTATATTTCCAAACCTGTCTGATTGTATTCAGCAGTCTTTGCTTGCTGAATAAACTAATTGAACAATCGATTGGCTACGGGGATGTTTTACTATTATCATTCTGGGGGCTGCTTTTAGATGGAAAAGGCATCTTGTTTATCTTATTTTTTTCTAGTGGAAGTGCCTTACTATATGCACTATTCCAACGTATCTTTTTTCGTAGAAGGGTCGGACAAATTCCGTTCGTCCCTTTCTTATTATTAGGATTGATTCTCTTTGTATTTTCATCTGATTATCCACTTATAATTTTTAGTCAAAATACACTATTGGCTTTATTAGAATACCTTTGATTGAACAACCTTTCTATTCATACTATTGATTAAAAAATATAAAAATCTCAAAGAACAGTTGGATTTCTCTGTTCTTTGAGATTTTTATATTTGGAACAATTCATTCAGCAAAGCTCCGCTGTTTCTTATTTAGCTTTCCAGTGGTCTTCTATGAATTTTGCTCGTCCGGAGCCTTTTCTATAAAGATTATAGTGCAGACGATTCTTTTTGTAATAATCCTGATGGTATTCTTCAGCCGGATAAAACGGCTGAGCAGGCTCAATTTTAGTAACAATTGGTTTTTTAAAGCGTCCGCTGTTCTCCAGCGCTGTTTTAGAAGCTTCTGCCGTTTTCTTCTGCTCCTCATTCTCGTAAAAGATAACTGGACGATAAGAATCCCCTCTATCTGCAAACTGACCTAAAGCATCTGTTGGATCTGTCTGTTGCCAATAGATATTAACCAGTTCCTTATACGGCAGAATAGTTGGATTGAAAGTAATTTCAACCGCCTCAGTATGCCCCGTTGTTCCCGTTGTCACCTGTTGATAGGTTGGATTCTCTACGTGACCGCCAGTGTAACCAGAGACCACAGAAATAACCCCAGGATGCTCATCAAAAGGATGCACCATACACCAGAAGCAGCCGCCAGCAAAAATTGCTTTTTCAAAATCAGCCATATTATCCCTCCTCATATAGCAATAATACGCCCCTTAGATTAATAAGCACAATTATCTGCTTTTCTAAGAATTAGAATTCTAACTAATCCAGCTGCTTGTTCATGATTGAACGGGCTACTTTTTCTCTCATTTGCAATTCATTGATACCATATGTTTTTTCGTAGTAAGTGATTAACAAATCAATAGCAAAAATTTGAGACACTTTTCCCGTCAATGAACCGCCATTCAGCAAATACTCTTCTATTGCGGTTTGTAAAACAACATCGCCAATCTGAGCAATCGGAGACAGAACATAGTTTGAAATCACAATGATTTTTGCTTGATTCTTTTTTGCAATCGATAAGGCATCGTAGATATCCGTTGTCTTCCCAGTAAGACTTAACGCAATTACGACATCTTCTTTTGAAAATAGCGAGGCATTCATTGCCTGATAATGAGAATCTGTAATAGCCTTTGCCTGGACTCCTCCCCTTAAGAAGCGCGACTCCATGTCTCGAGCAGTGATGCCGCTGGAGCCAACTCCGAAAATATAGATATTTTTAGCATTATAAATGTATGTCACAGCAGTTTTCAGCTTTTGCTCATCAGCCAGTACACAGGTTTCTTGGATTGCTTTGATTAATCGGTCTTCAATTGTTTTTATAAAGTTTTTTTCAGTCAAAGAAGAATGACTCGGCACACCTGCTGGAAATCCTTCTTTGGCAATATCGATTTTTAAATCAGAAAACCCATTATATCCAACTTTCTGGCAGAAACGAACAATCGTTGCATCCCCAACCATTGTTGCTTTCTTAATATCCACCATTGTCTGATGCAGGACTTTTTCACCAGATGAAACGACATAATCAGCCACTTTCTTTTCTGATTTTGTTAAATAAGTATAGTTTGCATGTATATTTTCTAAATAACTCATCATCATTCTCCAACCTTCATTTATTAGTACCATTTTCCATTTTTTTTCGCTTTTTGTCAAATTTTCTTCCTCCTCCATATTTACATTTTCGGAGGAGTGTAGTATATTGTTTTTGGAGACAAACTCCAAATTTTATATTATGGAGGTAAAAATGGAGAAAAGAGACTTTTCAAAAAAAATAAATGGCGGTGTTATTGTATCCTGCCAAGCACTTCCTGGAGAGCCTTTATATTCAGAAACCGGAGGAATCATGCCTCTAATGGCCAAAGCCGCTGAACAAGCAGGTGCTGTAGGGATTCGGGCAAACTCGATTCGGGATATTAAGGAAATTAAAGCTGTTACCCAGCTGCCCATTATTGGGATTATTAAGCGGGAATACCCTCCACAACAACCGTTTATTACAGCTACAATGCAGGAAGTTGATGCACTTGCGGAGGAAGGCGTTGCAGTTATCGCACTTGATTGTACAAACAGGGAACGTTATGACGGAAAAACAGTTACTCAAAATATCCAAGCGATTAAGCAAAAATATCCGAATATGCTTTTAATGGCAGATATTGCCACTTTGGCAGAGGGTGAATTGGCTTGGAAGGCTGGTGTAGACTTTGTCGGAACTACATTGGCTGGTTACACCAGTGAAAGCCGGAAAGATGACGGACCTGCGATAGAGCTAATTCAGCAATTAGTCGCACAGGGCATTGATGTAATTGCCGAAGGGAAAATTCAGACGCCTGAACAGGCAGCCGAAATCAGCCAGCTTGGCGTCGCCGGAATTGTTGTTGGCGGAGCGATTACCCGCCCTATGGAAATTGCTGCACGTTTCATTTCAGCTGTAGAAGCTGTGAAAAAATAATTTGGGTATTTATTAAAGGAGGAGTTATATGTTTAAGAAATTTTCTCAACTAGGACGAGCATTTATGCTGCCTATAGCTATTCTGCCAGCAGCTGGTTTGCTGCTTGGAATCGGAGGAGCGTTATCTAATGCCAGTGCTATTCAAGCTTATCCTTGGCTGAATCAGCAATGGCTGCAAACAATCTTAACTGTTATGAGCAATGCCGGAAATGCAGTTTTTAGCAATTTAGCTCTTATTTTCGCAATCGGTTTAGCTGTTGGTCTGGCAAACGGTGATAAAGGAACTGCAGGATTAGCAGGCGGAGTCTCATTTCTTGTTTATACGACCACTATCAGCGGATTACTTCAGCTTTTCTCACCGGATAATACTATAGACACTGGTGTAATCGGTTCCATCGCGATTGGCGGAACGGTATCCTTTCTTCATAATCGCTATCGGAAAATTGAACTGCCCCGCTTTTTAGGCTTCTTTGGCGGCTCCCGATTCATTCCAATTGTTTCTTCACTTGCTGCAATTATTATAGGTGTCATTTTCTTTTTAATCTGGCCGCCTATTCAACAAGTAATGGTCTCTGTAGGTGAAGGGGTTGCTGGTATGGGCAGTATCGGTACATTTCTATACGGATTTCTGCTTAGATTAACTGGGGCTGTCGGTCTTCATCATACTATTTATCCAATGTTCTGGTACACCTCTTTGGGCGGAGTAGAAACTGTTGCGGGGGAACAAATTGCCGGAGCTCAGAATATTTTCTTTGCTCAACTGGCTGATCCAAACCATACTGGTTTGTTTACTTACGGAACTCGTTTTTTTGCCGGACGATTCGCTACTATGATGTTCGGTTTGCCTGCAGCCTGTTATGCAATGTATCGGGCAATACCGAAAGAGAATCGAAAAAAGACTGGTGGTCTTTATGCCAGTGGTGCGCTTACTTCTTTCTTAACAGGTATCACCGAACCCATTGAATATATGTTTTTGTTCAGTGCTCCGTGGCTGTACGTCATTCACGCTTTTCTTGATGGCTGTTCCTTTTTCGTTGCAGACTTGCTCAGTATCCGTATTGGAAATTCATTTTCCGGCGGTTTAATTGACTTCCTGTTATTTGGGGTTTTCCAGGGAGAAAGCCGAACCCATTGGCTCTATATTATTCCACTAGGTTTACTTTGGGCCGCTGTCTATTACTTTGTTTTTTCCTTCTGTATTAGAAGATTTAAAGTAGCTATTCCCGGAATGGAAATCACTGATGATGAAGGAGATAAATTAACAGAAACAGTCAAATCAGGTTCGTTATATGATGATTCTCTAGTGATTATCGAAGCACTTGGCGGTGAAGAAAATATTATCTCAGTAGCAGCCTGTGCGACACGCTTACGTGTTGCTGTCAAGGCAAGCAATATCGTCGAAAAGGAGCACATCAAACAGCTGGGAGCAATCGCTGTGCTGGAAATAGATGGCGGCATTCAAGCTGTCTTTGGCGGCAAAGCAGATTTATTTAGTCAGGAGATTAATCAAATACTGGGTACAGAATAATGTTCCACGAAGTTTGATTTTCACTTAATTAGCAGTTTCAACTGAATATAAAAAAGGGAGTGGGACATAATCCACTCTCAAAAAGAAAATAAGCTCGATTTTGATGATGAATGTCAAAATCGGGCTTGTTTTTTTTTCTTCCCTTCTCTTTCTCTCCATATATTTTCCTAATTTTCTTAGATTTAGTGCCATGAGAGCCAAACCAACATCAATCTTCGCTCCTTGTTTTCCACGTAAATGGAAACGATGGAACGCCAAATGAGCCTTTAGATGCCCAAACACTGGTTCTACATCGATTTTCCGTTGTCGATAAATCGAACCTGTTTTTTCATCTGAAAGCTTCTTCTTGCATTCTG
>NZ_JBTXLW010000031.1:0-15201 GCF_054871795.1 Enterococcus sp. LJL51
TAAAAGCACGCTCCTTTTGATTTGGTTTAGTCACTTTAATCTTACACGGTTGCGTGCTTTTTGTGTACCCTAAAATCAAAAAAGTAGGACAATAATCAGATTTTCTTCTGACTATTGTCCCACTCCCTTTTTTTCGTTTTTAAGAATTTCAAAAGTACATCTCGTGACGTTATCGACTTTTGAAATATAAAAAAATATAGGTTACCAAATTTTTTCAAATTCTACTTAGAGTGAGACATTAGACATCAAGTTTTTCTTTTAGTGCTTCAGTAAGAGTTTGTGAGAAGTTGATATTCTCTTTTTGTGCCATTTCTTTCAACCACTCTGGAATAGTTACATTTGTTTTGGCTCCTTTTGAATGATATTTTCTTCTGTGAGCAGCCATATCTACACCTATTAAAGCAACTTGCTTGTTTGGAAATTGCTCTTGAATTTCTTTTACAGTAGAAGCTTTAGGCGCCTTTTTCTCATCTTCTAATGATAAACCAAGAACTTCTTCCGCCATCTCATATGCTTGCTCAATAGAATCTCCTTGAGTGATTGCGATAGGAACATCAGGGAATTGAACTAAAATGTAATCACCGTCTTGTTCGAATGTGGCTGGATAAACTAACTTTGTTGCCATATTATCAAACCTTTCTTTATAGTTGAGAGTATACCACAGCTTCAAGCGTGCGGGCTATTTTAAGCCCGCTTGCTTGAGAATGCTTTGTTCCAATCCTTTTCCTAAATCCTTATTGTGCATGGGGACTATAGTAGTAAGTTTTGTTTTCGGATTGTACATTTTACGGTGGCTTCCTACTTGCTTTACTGCTTGAAAGCCATTTTGTTCTAGCAGTTTTATCATCTGCTTTGCTGTCATTGGCATACTCTCAACGCCTTATCTATATTTATGTTATACGTATATTATGCGTATAAGTCAATGGGTTTATTAAAGAAATATCAGCATTTTCAATTATTCTTATAGTATAATCATCTGGATTGGAGTGATAAAAGGTGATTAATTAATATGATGAACTATTAGAGCAACTTAAAAATGGTGAGATAAGCGAGTTTGATGTGCAAAACAATGACTTCTTTCTATTTAGAGAAGCATGGTTAAAAAGAGAAGACAGAATAAACTTTGTAGGGGAAGCACACCACGGCGGACATGTAACTTATAGATATGAAAAAGACTAACAATTAAGTTAGTCTTTTTTTAAAAGCTCTTTTATATCCTCGTTTTGCTCCATAATAAACCAGTTTTGTTCAATAAGTATTTTTTGATATTCTAGTTGTTTTTTTTCTGGGTCTCTGCTTACAGTTTGGAAATCATGCATTATTTTTTCAAGTTTTTCTTGATTCAGTTCACTTCCAAGCAAACCGTACTCTTTTAACGCTGATTGTGAACTATTCAATGAAGGTTCCTTCTTTTTAGCCTCTACAGTGTTAACACCAATCAGCAAAATATTAATAAAACAACTTAAAACCAATGCCCCAATAAGTAACTTCTTTTTCATTTTCTTCCTCCTAAATTTTTCTTTTACTTGTTATTCTAACATACTTGAGCAAGAGGTTTCATTACAAACTCACGAATAAACGAATTAGGATTTTTAACCGTGAATTTTTCAATGATTAATTGATTTCTGCTGTTATAGTGTCCGAAGACTGACAACTCAAAAATACCATCATCTAAGAACATAATTAAATTTGCGAGATCACGCCGAGCAACAAAACAATTAATATCTTCATTTTTTGTATGCAAGGTAAAACGAACAAGAATTTTAGGGAAAGCAGAAACTAATCTGATTTTATCTGCAATACCCGTTACAGCTCTTTTATTCATTATTAGAATTCTCCTTTAATTTGATTAGCTCTGTTAATGTAGTATCACGCCTTATTCCCTTTGTTGAAAAATCAGATAACTTATTCACTTTCTTAAAGAAATATTTCGTTACTTTTTCTTCAAGTGTTAACTCGAAAATGTGGAAGTGGTCAGCTTGTTCAATAGGGAATGCAGCGATGTAATCCCGTGTACCTCTAGAATTAAACGTCCAGATGTTATAAACAACATCATCAATAAAAACTGGATTAGCCGATAATTTCCGCAAGGGTTTTACATTCTTCTTGTAAAAATACTGATAAGCAGAAGTTACTTCTTTTAAATGAACTGTTTTTACATATCTCATAACTATCACCTTGAAATCATTACACGAACGTTTGTTTTGTTTGTCTAGCATGAGATATTTCACGAAATGAAAATAAAAATTGTTTAATCTCGCAGCGCCAGTTTTTGACCTAGAATTTAATGTAACAGAATGATATAGAATGAAATGGGGAAACTCTATAAAACCTTATATGACAGTGTTTTTTACGCAAAAGAGAACAGATTAATACATCATAGCAAAAACTTAATATTTTCTACATAATTTCAAAAGAAAATCATGGTAAAATAGCTAAAACCCTGCCTCTGTATGTAGTAAAATCATGCGTAGGACGTATAGAACATAGGGTAATATATGTTAGAATAAGTGAAAACAAGGAAGAGGAGCACTTATGGATTTCAAAGAAATTATGAAAAAAGCTGGTTCGGGCATCAAGCGTTTCTGGAATTGGCTAAAACCATATTTAGTACGTTTTCATAAATGGAGAAAACGGATTTGGAAAAAATACCAAATTAATAAAATTATTTTGCTTCTAGGCATGGTAGCGGTATTAATAACCAGCATCTATTTATTTACGCTTGCGAAGGCAGCCAATGTTGGCACGCTGGAAGATGGGTTGAAGGCTCAGGCAACAACTATTTACGATGAAAAGAATGAAGAAGCTGGAAAGCTTTTTGGACAGAAGGGGAATTTTGTTGAATTAAGCCAGATTTCTCCTTATATTCAAGATGCAGTAATTTCCACAGAGGATAAAAACTTTTACTCTCACGGCGGTTATGACATTAAAGGGATTTTAAGAGCGCTGGTGGGACGAATCACTATGGGAAGAGTTGTTGGAGGCGGAAGTACAATTACGCAGCAGCTGGCTAAAAATGCCTATTTAACGCAGGAACAAACATTTGACCGAAAGGCAAAGGAGCTGTTTCTGGCAATCGAAATTGAAAAGAAATATTCAAAAGAGCAGATACTGGCTATGTACCTTAACAACTCTTATTTTGGAAATGGTGTCTGGGGAGTCGAGGACGCTGCGAAAAAATATTTTGGCGTTAGTGCAGCAGAAGTTAGTATTGGCGAGGCGGCTACATTAGTTGGTATGCTGAAAGGTCCAGGTATTTATAATCCGATTGACAATCTGGAAAATTCAGTGAACCGACGTGATACAGTTCTCCAGCTGATGGTTGAAAACGGGAAGCTGGATCAGGCAACAGCAGACAGTGAAGCGGCTGTAGACATGGCCAGCATTCTTTATGATGGTTATGCAGGCTCAGAAACAGACTATCGCTATCCTTATTATTTCGATGCGGTGATTGATGAAGCAGTGGACCGTTATAATATCAAAGAAGAAGATTTACTGAATAAGGGTTATAAAATATACACTGCATTGAATACCAGCTATCAGGAAGCGATGAACCAGACCTATCTTAATACAGCGCTGTTTCCTCCAAACGCAGAAGATGGCGAACTAGTGGAAAGCGGCTCGGTCGCATTAGATCCTAAAACAGGAGGGGTTCAGGCAATTATTGGTGGTAGAAAAGAACATGTATATCGCGGGTTTAACTTTGCGACACAGACCAAACGTTCACCTGGTTCTTCTCTAAAACCGATTTCTGTATATACCCCAGCTTTAGAGGCAGGCTATGATCCTAGCAGTATTCTTGTAGATCAGCTGCAGGACTACTATCCAGCTGAAAACTACAGCCGAACATTCAGCGGTGAAGTGCCGATGTATCAAGCGCTGGGAGAAAGCTTGAACGCACCGGCAATTTGGCTGCTGAACCAGATTGGTCTGGATAAAGGCTTTGAGAAGACGAAGAAATTCGGGATTCCTCTCAACGAGTCGGACAAACGCTACCCTCTTGCTCTGGGCAGTATTGAAACAGGTGTTTCACCGTTGGATATGGCTCAGGCATACACAGCTTTTGCCAATGGCGGTCAGCTGTCAGAGGCGCATCTAATTACAAAAATTGTTGATTCTACAGGGGCTGTTCTCGTTGATAAGACAAATACAAAAACCAAACAGATTATTTCAAAGGAAACTGCTGATGAAATGACAAGTATGCTTCTGGGTGTGTTTAGCTCAGGAAGCGGCGTCAATGCAGACCCTTACGGATATGTTATGGCAGGGAAAACCGGAACAACAGAAACCAGCTTTGACAGTACAAAAACAAACGATCAATGGGTTGTCGGCTATACCTCCGACGTCGTAATTGCTACTTGGATGGGCTATGAGCATACGGATGAGACACATTACTTAGAGGGAACAAGTGCAACCTATGCCTCTAGCGTTTTCAATAGTCAGGCCAGTGGGATTCTTCCTTATACAGCACAAACACCGTTTACCATCGCAGATGCTTACACAACAGGTGGACAAGTAGTTGCTGCTGAAGATCAGCAAAGCACGAACCAATGGCAGGATAGTGTGAAGGAAATCGGCGGACAAGTTCAGGAAGGCGCCAAGAATATCGGTGATCAGATTAAAGAAGGCTGGGAAAATGCTAAAGACGGCATCAAAGACTTTTTCGGCGGTCTGATTGGTGAATAAGTTTTTTGAAAAGCAGCAAAAAGGTGTTACAATAAAAGAAACCATTAAGAAAAGAGGACATTTACGTGACAAATATTTATGATACTGCAAATCAGCTTGAACGGGAACTACGCGAACTGAATGAATTTAAAGCACTGGAAGAAGCCTATGGCGCAGTAAAGGCTGATGAAACAGCATTTAATTTATTTAAAGAATTCCAAGGGTTCCAACAGGAATTACAGGAAAAGCAAATGCGTGGAGAAGAATTTTCAGAAGAAGACGCAGAAAAAGCTCAAAAAATGGCAACTGAGGTTCAAACAACAGAGCTGATTAATAAAATGATGGAAAAAGAGCAAGCCTTTAGTACAATCGTTAATGACTTGAATCGCATTATTATGACGCCGATTCGCGACTTGTATAATAACTAAAAACGGCAGCAGTCAGATACAGAATAACTGTTCCATTTAGAAAGAGCAGCGGAATACCTGAAAAGGATATTTCCGCTGTTCTTTTGCTTATATAAAAAGCATGAGGGAGATTGGGAAAAATAAAAAGCGAACGAATTTTCGTATGTTTTTACTGACCTATTTTCTATAAAATGATATGATAAAAGAAATGTCTGAGAAAGGAAGATCTTGGTACGATGAAACTATTACATACAGCAGATTTGCATATGGATCGTTCATTTGAAGGCTTAAACGTTCTTCCAGCTCAATTAGCTGAGCAGCTCCGCTCCGCTAATAAAAAAGTACTGAATAGACTTGTTGATGTCGCGATAAAAAAACAGGTGGATGCAGTAATCTTTGCTGGAGACACGTTTCATCAAAGTAAAACCTCTATTCAGACCCAAACTTATTTAATGGAGGCTCTTCAGCGGCTAAACAGAGAGAATATTCATGTGGTTATCAGCTTTGGAAATCACGACTACTATGACTCAGACCGATATTGGTTTGATTTTCCCGAAAATGTCTATTTATTTGAAAAAGAAGAGGTGGAGACACATTATTTTGTAACAAATAACAATGAGCGGATAGCTGTATCCGGGTTTAGCTATAGGGGGCAGCATCTTGAACAAAGCAAACTGGGAGAGTTTCCACAGAAGGCTTCTGATGCGGATATCCATATTGGGATTTATCATGGCGAACCGGCAGCGGAAGCAGAGTCAAACTATGCACCTTTTTCTTTAAGCGAGATGAAACTGTTAGGTTACGATTATTGGGCGCTGGGGCATATCCATCAGCCGCAGATTCTTAGCGCAGAACCGTTGATTGTTTACCCCGGTACTCCTCAGGGACATACGAAGAAGGAAAGAGACCTTCAAGGAGCGGCAATTGTAACTATCCAGGGCAGTAACGGGACTGTTCATTTTGAACCGGTGGCAGAAGTCAGTTGGGAACGAACCTCTTATGTATTAACGGAATGTAAAACAAAGAAGGCAGCGCTGGCATTTCTGGAAAAAGAGCTTTTGAAGGAAGCCTCTGGGAGGAGCCGGTTGTGTTTGAAGGAGATTCAGCTTGAAGACATGAACCATCTGGGACAGGAGTTTTCTATTTCTTGTGAAAATGGCGAGCTTCTAGGGTACCTACAGACTAAGCTGCCGAAAGAACGACTCTTTGTTTTTAATGTATCAGCGAAGAACTATCCGAGATACCATAAGCTGTTGGTCAAGGCAGATCCGATGCTGCTGGAGCAATTGGAGAATAATTATTTACAGCCGGAGATATTTTCTGAAGAAATGAAGGAGCTTCTAGCGAATCCGACTGTCTCAAATTTGATGCTGAATGGCGAAAAAGGTGTATAGAGCTGGCGGACCAGCGTATTCATGAACAATTTGAGCTAGAGGAGGGCAGCTTATGAAAATCCTCGCTATAGATATCGCAGGCTTTGGTAAATGGCAAAATAAGAAAATTGATTTTTCAGAAAAAAATCAATTGATTTACGGTAAAAATGAAGCTGGGAAATCCACGATCTATCAGTTTATCCAAGCTATTTTGTTTGGATTTCCCACTAAGGGTAAGAAAAGAAAAAGCTATGTACCTAAAAACGGCGGCAGCTATGGCGGCCGTTTATGGCTGGAGCATGCTGTATATGGCAAAGTTCAAATTGAACGCTTCAGAGAACTAAATAAAGGCCAGGCGAAAGTATATGTAGAAGAACAAGTTGGCGATGAACGGCTGCTTGCAAAAATTCTTCATCCGTTGACAAAGGAATTATTTCAGTCTGTATTTACCTTTCAGCAGGAGCAGCTGACGCAGTTGGAACGGCTGGAGGAAGAGAATTTGCAGACGGCTTTACTAGCATTGGGAATTTCGGGCAGTGATCAGCTGCTTAAAACCCGGGAGGAATATTTTAAAGCTGCTCAGGATATCTACAAGCTGAAAGGAAGTAGACCCCAGCTGAATGAACGTTTAAAAGCATATCAGGAGCTGTCTGAGAAAATTAGAGCCAAAGAGAACGAGGAAGAACAGTTTACTGCAGTTCTTACTGATTTAGCAGCGAGAAAGGAACAAATTGAAAATAAACGCCTGACACTTGGAAAACAAAAAGAAGCGCTGGCTCTTGCTGAAAAGCAGCTACTGAACTATCCGCTATTTGAAGAATGGCTACAGCTGCAGCAAAAGTCTGGAGATACCAGCATGTTTATTGACGAAAATGAACAGCAGCAGCTGCTGTCGCTTTATCAAGAGCATAAATTCCTTCAAGAAGAGCTGGAACGGCTTAACCGGAGTGGTTGGGAATCTGTGGGCGATGAACGATCTGATGAGTATCTTTTCTATCTCAATGAAGAAGAAAATATCAGATATTTCTTAAGTCAGCGTTATACAATGAATAAGCTGTTAGCTGAAATTGACTGGATGAAGCAGTCTGTGCAGCAAAATAGACAAGAAATGATAGGGTTGGAAAACAAATGGGGCTGGTCAGAAACCCAGCCGCCGCGTTTGTTTTTTGAAGACCATCAATTGCTGGAGCTGAGAGAGCAGATTATCGAGCGTAAAGTACAGCTGCAGACAGCTCAAGAGAATCATCGTTCCTTAGAAGAAAGTATTGTTAGACAAGAAAAAAATCTAGAGACCTTTGAAGCGGCGAATCAAGAGCTATTTCAGCGGAAACAGCCCAAGCGACAGCGTTCAACATCTGCTTTACTGCTGCTATCTGTAGTTATTGGAATCGCAGGAGTTCTTGGCGGATTGCTTCTAACAGGACCCCTTAGCTGGGGCAGCTGGCTGCTGGTACTCGTTTGTCTGTGTTTTTTCGGTTGGCAGCTGCTGCGGCCTAAAAACGATCCAAATGACCGAATGAAACAGCAATGGCAGCAAAAGCTGACAGATTTAGATCAGCTGACAGAACGTTTTCATCAAGTGAGTGAATCAATTGATAGACTTCAAGAAGATGAACTGCAGCTTGAGTCATATATTTCACAACAGACAAAAGAAAATCATCTAGGCAGAATGAACCGGCTGGAATATTGGATGAATCATAAAGAGGAGATTAAACGCTATCTTTTACTGCTTCAGACGAATCAGGAGCTACGGCGGCAGCTAGCAGATAATCAAGAGGAATCTGATCAATGGTTGAAGCAGACAGAGCGCTATGTCAACTGGCTGCCGATTGTTGGGAAAGATTTAGGTACGCGAGTTGCTATCCTTAGTGATTTCTCCGACGAAATGGAACAGCTGAGACTGAGACAGGGAAACCAGGAAGATATTTATCGAAAACAAGCGCTTAAGGAAATTAAAAGTAAGCAGCAGGATGTTCTTGAGACGGCAAGACCCTTGCTTTATCAATACCAGATTCTGGGGATAGAAGACGTACCGGAAAAGCTGCGTTATTATCAGCAGAATGAAACTGTTGAAAGCAGAAAAGCTGAACTACAGAGAATTCTGGCTGGTTTGTATCCGGAGCAGGTTGCTAAAGAGCAGTTGCTGACGAAAAAATATCAACTGACAGCTGAGCTTTCTCAATTAGAGGATGACATTTTTAAGCTGCAGAAGGATGAACAGCGGCTGGAATACAAGAAGAAGCAAATGGCTGAAGACGGTAGTCTAGATAATTTTTATCAAGAGCAGGCAGTGATAAGGGCAGAGATAGAGGATTTGGCTGCTGAGTGGAGCAGCTATCGGCTGGCAGGACAGCTGCTGATTGATTTATTGACCGAGCTTTCTGAGCAGCAGCTCCCTGCGTTGTTGAAAAAAACAGCACATTATTTTTCTATTTTGACAGATCATGCATATACAGTTGTTCGCCTTGAAGAGGAGGAGCTTCAGGTTAGGAACAGTTCAGGACAGGACTTTGCAGTTTATGATCTTTCAACAGGAACAAAGGACCAGCTGATAATGTCTGTACGTTTTGCTTTTCTTTCTCTTCAAGGAGAAACGAATCCCTGCCCAGTCTTGATTGATGACGGCTGGCTTCATTACGACAGTCAAAGAAAAACGCAATTAGCAAAATTATTTCAGCATTTTGGTGAAGTACAGCAAATCATTTGTTTTTCTTCTGACCAAGAAATGGTAAGCTATTACCATGAGAATAAACAACCTGTTATCCAATTGGAGGTAGAAAAAAGATGAAAAAAATTCGCGAATTAGTACTAGATGAAGTATTTGAACTATTTCTATTGATAAAAAATGCCGATGTTCGTGTCGCAAAGAATGGGAAGAAGTTTATTGCTTTTACTTTTCAAGATACATCAGGAACGATTGATGGGAAATACTGGGATGCTTCTGAAGAGGAGATTCAGCGATTCGAGGCTGGAAAAGTTGTTCTGCTGAATGGGAAGCGGGAAGTCTATCAAGGGAACCCTCAAGTGAAAATCATTCACTTGCGTCTGGCTCGAGCGGATGAACCGGATCAGCCCGCATTATACATGGAACGGGCTCCTATTAAGCGGGAAGATATGGTGGAAGAAATCAATCAAACTGTTTTTGAAATCACCAATGCCCATTGGCAGCGAATCGTCAGACACTTGTTGACGAAATACCAGAAAGAATTTTTTGATTTTCCTGCGGCTAAAAGAAATCATCATGCTTTTGCCCATGGCCTAGCTTACCATACACTGACGATGCTGCGTTTAGGGAAATCAATCTGTCGAGAGTATGAGGAAATCAATGCTCCGCTGCTTTATGCGGGAATTATTCTTCATGATTTAGGGAAAGTTAAAGAGCTTTCTGGAGCAATGAGCACAGAATATACACTGGTCGGCAACCTGGTTGGTCATCTGGTGCTGGTGGATGAGGAAATTACCAAGGCCTGTGAAGCGCTGAAGATAGATGAAAACGAAGAAGATGTCATTATCCTGCGCCATATGGTACTGGCTCATCATGGACTGCTGGAATATGGGTCGCCAGTGAGACCGAGAATTATGGAGGCTGAGATTCTTCATCAAATTGACAACATGGATGCCTCTATTCAGATGATGCTGACGTCTATTAGACAAACTGATCCAGGAGAATATACGGATCGTATATTTGGAATGGATAACCGTAGTTTTTATGTACCTAAAAATAAGTGAACGGAGAAGAACATGAATCATTCTGCTGAAATACTTTGGCAAGATTTTTCTGAAAAGCAAGCCGTAGATATTAATTCTTATCATACTGCTTGGGCTTTTGGCAGCAGTAAAGAAATGGCTGATAAGCTACTGCAGCTTGTCCTTTCTGGAGAAAAGAGAGGAACCGCAGCTATTAAGCGGTCCTATGAATTAGAGAACGAAAAAGTACCGGAAGCAGGAGACTATAGTATCCTGCTAGATGGAAACGGAGAAGCACAAGCGATTATTCAAGCGAAGCTGATTGATATTCTTCCCTACAATCAAGTAACTGAGCTGCATGCGTATCTAGAGGGCGAGGGTGACAGAAATTTGGTTTATTGGCGTGAAGGCCATCGAGCTTTTTTTGAAGCAGAGCTTCAGGAAGCGAATGAAAAATTTTCAGAAGATCAGTTAGTAGTTTATGAGTTATTTGAAGTTGTTTATCGAAATGATGTTCAATAGTATGGAAATTTATTCATGTTAATATTTTTATGCAAAAAGAATGGTATTGGAAATAATCTGAAAGAGTACTGACGTACTTTTTCAGATTTTTTTATGGTCAAAATTTCTGTTTTTTTAATAGTTTGATTTTTTGTATATTTACACAAGAAATATTTACTAAATATTCATTTGTGAAAAAAAGAGTAATTACTGTAACTGAAAAAGTATATGTTATATTAAGAAACTCTTTTTTGTTTTTAATTTAATTAAATTATTTTTTTGTAAGCATTATATTCGCATTAAAAAAAAACTCAAAATATAATCATCTCAGAAATACCAGTGCTAAGAAAACAAATTGAAAGGAAGAGATGAATGTGCGTGTTGAGGGAGGGAAAAGCAGAAAGAAATTGAAGCGTTTTCTTAGTGGCAAACTCTTTTTTATTGGCTGTCTCATTGTTAACTTGTCTGTTGCAGGGTCATTAGCAGGAATCTTTGGTTATCTTTTTCATAGTGAGGAAGCATCCGCGACTGTATTAGATATCGAGATATTGTCAAACATGCAGACAACAAATAACAGTCAGACTACACCGACTTCCAGGTGGTTGCCTACAATTAGCAATCAGCCGGTGAATTTTACCATTTCGGGGGAAGGTTTGGCGAATGCATCGGTTAATCTAACTGGTAATAAGTATGGTGTACTGGTTATTCCGTCTCAGTTATCCGGTAAGGTTAAACCAAACGGAAATGCTCAAGTGGATACAAATGTTACGGTAGATTTAGACAAGGTTGCTCTTTTGAAACCAACATTTGATGCATTGTCTCGTTTGATATCACTAATCAATGATATCAAGGGTGGTGCACTAAGCTTAGTTGGCGTTGACTTTGATTTAACCGCAGTCAACAAACAGTTGGATCTGTTGAATAGTCTGGAAAATTTTGGACATACGACATATTCAGCTACAACAGTTGGCAACGACAGATTGATCTATTTAAATATGGATGAAGGGTTGGGCACAATTCTTGCAAAAGATCTTAGTCAAATCCTAGTCAATCTGAATACTGCTGTTCAAAATTTAAAAGTTACAGTAACAAATCCGCTGTTGGGTACAGCTACTGCTTTAACAATCAATACAGTTTTAAATCTAGTTAAGCCGGCTTTAAATACTGCCATCACAGCACTCTTACCGGCACTAGGGCTTGGCGGAGCTGCAGTTCAGCAGCTGGCGGATGCATCAGTTTTAGGGCAAACGACCATTAATTTGCCTACGTTTGTTTCAGGTCCGGGGAGTATAACTGGTAATTTGGATGCTAAATTTGTCGGAACGGTCATCAAATCAACGTTGCTTAATATCGATTTGCTAAGTACGGCTAATGCAGTTTCCTATATTTATTTTGCTGGCGAAACCTTTCTGCTGGAAAACACTTTGCTGCCGAGTTCACTAAATTTCGGGGCGCACCCTATTCAGACCAAACTGGACGAAACCTTCACTGCTACTCAGGGCGGGGTATCCACTGGACCGAATACAACAGGAACGGTCAGGATAATGGATACACGAAGTACTGCCAAAAACTGGCAGGTTAAGGTTTCTCAAATTCAGGAATGGATGAATAGTAGCTCCTCCATAAATAGCTCGGTGCTGAAGATTTATGGAGGAGCGTTAACGACAGATTATTCTGCCGGTAATGTCCGAAGCATTAGTGGTTCAATGATTGAACTGCAAAACGGAACGCAGCAGGAAGTGTTGGCTGTATCAGGAACGACAGCCAGCGGAACGACAAATCTTGATTTATCAAAATTTGATTTATTTGTTCCTAAAAATACCAAAAAGCAATCCGGTGCCTATCAGACAAAACTTGTCTGGACGATAACGGAGAGTCCGTAAGGAGGGAGAGTAGTGAGAATGTCGAAACAAATGAAGTGTTTCTTAATGATTTTTGGAAGCATGGTGCTGGCTTTTCTTTATTCCTCCCCAACGGCTCAGGCAACTGTTACGAATGGAAATATTCATTACTATGAGGGGAGTAGTACAGAAAGCTCCGAAGCGTCTAGTTCTTCTGAAAGCGAGAGCAGCTCAACAAAGGAAAGCAGTTCTGTTGTACAACAGAACACGCCGACTCAAGCTGCTCCAACGATTAAAGGGGGAACAGAAGGAAGTTTTTTAAAGACGAATGATACAGTTAACTATCTTTTTGTAATCGTAGGAGTCATCTTTGTTTTAATCGCTGTATATCATTTAAAGAAAACATAAGGGGGAGACAAAAATGAAACATCACACAAAAATTTTATTATCTGCGATTTTACTCGGAGCGGGCTTAGGCTTCGGAAGTACAGGCTTTGCCGAAGATAAAACGACAGACGCTGTAGTAGACTACACAACTGGGGGAATCACCTTTGACCCGCAGACTGGAGATCCTAAAGCATCATTGCCAGCTGACTTGAATTTTGGTTCTCATGAAATTCAATCTAAAGCGGACGAAACCTGGGTGGCTACCAGTGATGGTGTACAAGCATCACCTGTAACTACAGGTAGCATTGCTGTCAGTGATAACCGCGGGGGAACAGATACTGGCTGGACAGTGAAATTGCTGCAGGCAGATCAGTTCAGCGCAGGAAGCAACGAGCTATCAGGGGCAGCATTATCTATCCAAGCTGGTGCCGTAACCAATAATGTTGGCTCTGCACCGACTGGAGCAAGCATTGCCAATACTACATTGGACCTTGAACTGGGGACTACTGCTGATGTATTGACAGCCCAAGCAAATGAAGGGGCCGGAGAAACTTCACTAGCGCTGAACAAATTTGAACTGTTCGTACCAAAAAATACGAATAAAAAACAAGCAAATTATCAAACCACGCTTAACTGGACATTCTCAGCTACACCATAGAATATAAATAAATCGAACTAGGTTATAAAAGAAGTATGTTGTCTCGAGAGATAAGGCGACGATAACTGAAAATATGAAAAGTTATTTTCAGTATTCTCCATCTTATTTCTCAAGACAGCTTCTATGTTTATGGTACTTACTTTGCTCCGAACCTAGAAGCATGGCAGAGCTTTGGAACACCGCTTATTCGATTTTAGAGGATAGGGCATGCCAATGTCACATCTCAGTTTAACAACTGGCAGTATTTAGCTTGGAGGGAGAAAGCAATGAAGAATAAATACCAGAAAATTGCATCAGCCGGACTTATTTCATTCATATTATTTTTAGGATTAGGTATTTTTTCACTACCAGTTCAGGCGGAGTCTTTGGACAGCTTTGATGCATTACCTCATTTTACAGAGAGTCAGACAAACAAAGAATTGTCCTATTTCGATGTCAAGCTGGAGCCAGAGCAAAAGGAGCTGTTAGTGGTCACGCTGGTCAACAAAAGTGACAAACCGCTTACGCTCAAAGCTTCATTCAACCGAGCAGTTACAAATAGTGCCGGGGTAATCGAATATTCAGGAATCAATAAAGATACTTCCACATCTGCACCTTACGACATTGAAAAGCTAGTCAAGCTAAGTACAGAGGAAATCACACTGGAGCCCCAGCAAACAAAAGATATCACCTTAGATATCACTATGCCAAAGGAAAAATTTGCTGGTGTTTTGGCAGGTGGAATTTATTTAGAAGCTCTTTCAGATGAAAAAGTCGAAGGTAATGTTAAAAATGTCTTTTCAAGAGAAATAGCAGTACTGATTCGCTCTGACGGAACAGAAACAGAGCCGGATTTGTCGATTGAAACGGCTAAAGCCGATCAGGTCAATTACCGAAATGTTATCGAAGTCGGCATTGAAAACAAAGCAGCTGTTTATATTAAAAATGTTGCGATTGAATACAGTGTTTTACTAGATGGAAAAGAAGTTCTGCAAGGGAAAAAAGAAAAACTGAGCATCGCTCCCAATACCTTGTTTCCATTCCGTATTCCTTTTTCAGGAGAAGAATTTGGAGCCGGAGAATACACAGTAAACATCAGTGTAGCCACGGATAAAAAGCAGTGGAAGGGCAGTCCGACGTTTACAATCGATGGGAAAGAGGCAGCTGATTTTAATGATAAGGATGTAACGGTAAAAAAATCAGGTTTTGATATCCCGTGGTCAACCGTTTCCTTGGCAGCTGTTTTACTGATTCTGGCTGTTGTAACTGCCTTAGTAATCAACAAAAATAAAAAGCTGAAAAAGGAATTAGCCAGAAAACGCCGCAAGAAAAAGAGACCGGTGCAGTCTAAAAAACAGAGCTTGGAAAATAAAGATAGAAAAAATTAGAATAAATAAAAAATGAGACTGGGACATAATCCACTCTCAAAAAGAAAACAAGCTCGATTTTGATGATGAATGTCAAAATCGGGCTTGTTTTTTCTTCTTCCCTTCTCTTTCTCTCCATATATTTTCCTAATTTTCTTAGATTTAGTGCCATGAGAGCCAAACCAACATCAATCTTCGCTCCTTGTTTTCCACGTAAATGGAAACGATGGAACGCCAAATGAGCCTTTAGATGCCCAAACACTGGTTCTACATCGATTTTCCGTTGTCGATAAATCGAACCTGTTTTTTCATCTGAAAGCTTCTTCTTGCATTCTG
>NZ_JBTXLW010000032.1:0-12442 GCF_054871795.1 Enterococcus sp. LJL51
CAGACCCAGTGACACGTCTTAGCTCAACACATGAATTTACGATTAAGGATGACCATGGGAATACTACCGATACGGCAACCAAAATCAATTTAAATGAAACAATAAAAGCACGTATTGATTATACTTTTGATAATGATGTTTTTGAAATTTCAGAGGCGGAGAAGCTGCGTACAGTTGTGATAGTATCGCCTAATAAGAATATTAGCGGCTCTTATCCAATGGTGAACGGAATAGAAAAAAGTGTTCAATTTACGTTCTTTGAAAATGAAGGACTGCATTATTCTGTTGTGAATAGTATCAAAAATAATAAATATGAGTTAATGGACAAAGCTCGCTTTATGATTAACTACAATATTTTAAACCGGCAGCTTGGTGAATACGAGTTTACAACATACTCTTTGACAGAAGAACAGATGAGGTATCCTGAAGTAAACGATATTCCTAATTTATCTGCAGGAGAAACCATTGATTTGACTGAGTATGTCAAAGTATTCAATGGATTTGTAGCCACTCCAAGATATTTTGTTTCAGGAAATATTTCCGGAAATGCGGAAGTTTCAGCAGATGGCATACTAACTGCTAAAAAAAGCGGAAGCTCAGTTACCTTAACAGTTACAGATCCAATCACTCGATTAGCAACGGTTAAAACATTTAGAATTCTATAAAAATGAAATAAAAAAACCAGTATTGAGCGTTTTACATCCTCAATACTGGTTTTTTTTAGAAGATTACAGCCTTAAGGCATTTTTCCTTCACTATCTTTTTTTTCCTGAATTCTTTTTCGTAGCTCTTCCAGTTCTTTTTCTTTTTTCTCCAGCTCTGCCAGATCCTCTTCAATTTGCCGTTCTTTTTCAACGGGTTTGGCTCGAATCAGAAAATTGATGGAGATGGCAACAAAGGTTCCAATAAATGTATCCAATACCCGCTCAAAGGCATAGTACATAGACTCACCCTGAGGTACACTTAATGCAATCATGAGCATAGTAGCAATGGCGGAAATAATCCCCGAATTGTTGCCCATACCGTCGGATAAAACAATCACAAGAATGACTAAAAAAGGTAAAAAGAACAGTTCTACGAGAAAATCATTTGAAAAATGCTGCTGCACAACGAAATATAGTAAAGCTAGTCCGCCGCCCAAAGAATTTCCAATCACTCGGGATTTACCAAAAGAAAGACTAGTAGTTAAATCCTGACGTAGTGAAAAAACGGCCGCCAGCGCTGCAATCATCGGGGCACCCCGGTCAAATAGTTTGAATAATAAAATACAGACCATAACGGCCAAAGCACTTTTTAATGTCCGCATACCTAAACGGAATGGACCAATTACCATGTTTTTTCTCTCCTAAAAAAGATTTTACTATTTCATCATAACCGAAATAGAGGTAAAATTACTAGTATTGAAGCAAAGATTATCAATTTTATAAGGAGATTGAGTATGAAGATAGGATTACGAACGATAAAAACTGCATTAAGTGCAGCGCTCTCCATGATTTTGGCTTCAGCTCTTGGTTTATTAAATCCAGCATCCGCCGGTATTATTTCAGTGTTAAGTGTAACGCCAACGAAAAAAACATCTTTATTAACAGGAATTTACCGGCTGTTTTCATTAGCACTGGCAACGGCTGTCGCGTTTATCTGTTTTCAGATTTTGGGCTTTACACCATGGGGCTTTGGTGTCTACCTACTGTTGTTTATCCCAGTGGCAGTTGCCTTAAAGCTTTCTGACGGTATTGTTGTCAGCTCTGTGTTAGTGACTCATTATCTGATTGAAAAGCAAATGTCCTGGGAATTGATTGGCAATGAATTTATGCTGATGATCATTGGTGTTGGAATGGCACTGCTTTTGAATATGTATATGCCGGATGTGGAGAAACGTTTAAAGGAAGACCAGGAAATTATTGAAGCAGTTTTTAGAAAGATTCTACAGGATATGGCTTTTTACCTTAACGAAACGAAAAAAGAACGCTCTTTGTTTGATCGCTGTAATCAGTTAAAGTCATTGATTAAAGAGGGACAGGATTGGGCGAAGAATCATGCAGAAAATCAATTACTGTCTAAGGATAATTACTATTTGGACTACTTCACGATGAGAAAGATGCAAAGTGTAATTTTGAAGGATATGCTCAAGCTATTGGAAAAAGTCAAAGTAGAAGCAGAGCAAGTGAAGAGTATTAAAGAACTGCTGGCATATACTTCGCTGACTTTTGCTGAGGATAATGATGGTCGTCAGATTCTGGATCAAATTGCAGGAGTCTATGAGACTTATCGGGAAAAGCCTCTACCTAAAACGAGGGAAGAGTTTGAAAATCGGGCACAGCTTTTTCAATTTCTTCAGCTTTTTCAGTCATTTATTGAAATTAAAGAAGAATTTGTCAAAGAACATCTAAGACAGGGGCAAGAGGAGGGATAGAATGCAGGAGCTAAAACGGCCAGTTCTTACTGGCGACTTGATGAGAGATGTTACTGCATATCTCGGAGAGACGTTCAAAGATACTGCCCGGCATTCAATAGAAGTGGCTGCTTGCGCACGTGAGCTAGCAGCAAGATTCAAAGAAGATCCTGCAGCAGCTGAAGCTGCTGGACTGCTTCATGATATCAGTGTAGTCATACCCAACAAGGAAAAGCTGATGCGTGCGGAGGAATGGGGCATCGATATCTGCAAAGAGGAGGAGCTGCTGCCTATGATCAGTCATCAAAAGCTGTCACGCTATATGGCGGCTGAGTTTTTTGGAGTTAAGGATGAAAATGTCTTATCGGCTATTGAATGCCATACAACACTTAAAAATCATGCGAATAAAATGGATCAGGTAGTTTTTGTTGCAGATAAGATAAAATGGGATCAGGCTGGAGAACCGCCATATCTTGACAGCTTGCAGGAATCACTGGAAGAGTCGCTGGAGGCAGCTTCTTTAACCTATATAAACTACCTCATGGTACACGATATTATTGTTGTTCATCCATGGCTGAAAGCGGCGCAAGAGTGGCTTGAATATAGCAGATAGATCACAGCTGTGGCAATAATCTGATAGTTGGTATGATCAATTAAGGAGGAACAGTTTTATTATGGCAGAATATGAAAAGGATTTCATGTTGCGGCAGGCAAGACAATTCGCGGATTTATTGGGGAGCTTTATGGACAAAGAAGCAGTAGATGGTACCGTTAGGCTGGACGAAGAACAGGTGAAAAAGCTTCAGGATGAGTATCAGAAAAAACTATCCAATAGTGAACAATCAGAAAGATAAATGAATAATTTCTAGAATGAGTGGGACGAAGAGTATATCCTACTCATTTTTTCTTTGAAATATTTTGATTAGATATGTATGCATTTTAAGATTAATTAATCATTTCTTTACATATTTAAAGTTAAAAACACCAAAAAAACTATATAACTTTTTTGGTGTTTTAAAAAGCAATTCAATGTTTTTATAAAATAGGAAAGAATTATTGACAGGTTCGTTAGGTTTGTTGGTACCTGGGACAATTGGGTTAAAGGGCGCAGGATATTTAGAGATTCCTGTTCATGAATATTATGAAGATGAGAATGGATGATGTCTCAAGCTCATTTAGGTCTTTCTTATTCAGTTCGCCATTGCTGCTGCATCTGGTCTAGTATATCAATTACATCTATAGTCAGGAATAAAGAACGGTTGGGCAGTTTGCCTTCAATTATTTTAATCATATTATCTGCTTCATAGTTTAGCGCCTGAAGACTGTCTCCTGAAACAATAGACTCCTTTGTTCCATCATTGAAATGAATTTGTGCTTGATCAGCGCGAGGATATTCTTCCACTGTGATGTAGGCATTTTCGAAGGAAACGATTCCTGTTTTGGGCGCTTTTGATTGAAAGCTTAATGTCACAGCGGCCATCTCCTGTTTGTCATTTTGTAAAATCGTGACAGATTGCTCATCTACTCCTGTTGAGAAAGGAATCATTGATGAAGCTGCCACCTTCGGCTGTTCAGTAAAAAACCAACGGGCAAAGGAAACTGCGTAGGTTCCTATATCTAATAAAGCTCCCCCAGCTAATTCAGGGTTAAAGAAGCGATTATTAGGATTCGGATCTTTATAGCTGCCAAAAGGTGCTTGTATCATTTTGAGCTTTCCTAAGCGCCCGGTATCAGCGATTCGTTTTAGTTCAGTGTATAAAGGCATGTTGAAAATAGTCATTGCTTCAGCTAGAATTAATTGCTTTTCTTCAGCTAATTTTAAGGCAGCTTTTAATTCCTCGCTATTCATGGTGATTGCTTTTTCACAAAGCACGTGTTTGCCGGCTTCCAAGGCTTGCAGAATATGCTGAATATGCTGTTTGTTTGGCACAGCGATATAAATAATATCAATGGTATTATCAGCAAGCAACTCTTCATAGGAGCCATAATGAGCGGGTATATTGTATTTTTGAGCAAATTCTTCAGCTTTATTTATTGTACGGGAAGCTACAGCAGCTAATTGGCTGTTTTTTTGTTGGAACCCCGCTGCAAACTGATGGGCGATTTCTCCCAGTCCGATAATTCCCCAGTTGTAGTTTGTCAAATCTGTATCCTCCTAAAGGTTCTTTTCAGTTTATTATACTAAAAAAAGTAATAAAAAGAGAAAAAAACAACTTAAAATGAAGAAAGTCACGTCTTTTTAAACAGAAATGAGTGCTTTTTTTGGTTATTTTAAGTAGAATAGAAAGAGGAGGCGATTGGTATGCACCAAGTATATATAGATATTATTGTCAGTGCAGTAATGGAACAATATTCTTCAGAGGAGCAATTCTATTCTGAACAGCTTAATATTGATCAAGAACAATGGGAAAGCTGGAAAAATGGCAGAGGAAATCTGCCGAGTGAAGATATGCAGAAAGTAAAGAACTTGTTTACAGATTATGAATGGATGCTGACGCAAAAAATTATGCGGCAGACAGTCCTATTTCCGGAAAAGAGAAATATCGCAGTGGCTGAGTACAAGCGGATGAAAACCTCTATTGCCAGAAAATGGCTGAAAAGCGAGGTTGGCAGAGCCGAACTTTTACCGTTAACAGGAACCGTACAAGAAGATGAAGGCTTTATCAACTTGAAGGTATCCATTTCTTATGGAGAGTGGGGGTTTGATGATATCGTTACCTTCCGACTTCCAGCAAAACTGCAGCCTCAGCTGGAAGGCTCAAAGGTTGAGCTGCTGGACTGGATGGATGAAAACCTGGTTGAAACTTATGTTACAGAGTAAGCTGGATTTGATTCTGTATTGGTAATTTGTTATAATGTGCTGATTTCCATGTGGTAGTGATGGGTTGATTTTCAAAAAAATTAACCAAAAGACAAAGTAAATTAAAAGTAGGGATTTTATGAAAGTAAAAAGGCGTAAGAATAAAAGGTTTCCCGTGTTATTGTTAGGGTTGCTGTTGATTGCCGGATTTTTCTCGTTTCGTTTTTTAACAGGAAATACGGTTAAAGAAGCGGTAAAAACACAGGATAACAAAGCTGTGTCTCAGGAAGATTTTATTGAAAGAATTCGGCCTCATGCAGAGGAGCTTCAGGCTGCTTATGGCGTACTGCCAAGTATAATTATTGGTCAGGGAATTTTGGAGTCGAACTGGGGACAGAGTACTCTTGCTTCTGAATATAACAATCTTTTCGGAATCAAGGCTTACGGCGACCAGAAAAAAGTGAATTTGGAAACAAAAGAGTACATAAACGAATTATGGGTTACGATTCAAGGTGATTTCAGAGTATACGATACTTGGGAGGAATCAATGGATGATCATACACGTCTTTTTGTGGATGGTGTAACGTGGGATCCAAGATTATATGAAAATGTTCTTTTAGCTAATGATTATAAGGAAGCAGCTAATGCTCTTCAAGCAGCGGGCTATGCGACAGATCCGGACTATGCTGAAAAAGTTATCCATGTAATCGAGACTTATAAGCTTTACAAATATGACCACTAATCGGTGAAGGGGAGAGAGTATGGACCAGGAATGGATACCGGAAATTACGACATTATTAAAACAGGATATTATTAAAGTGCCGGAAATTATCAATCAAGCAAGCGGCATTAAAATATTTGGTAAAAGAATTCGCTCGATTATTTTTACAACAGATATAGCAATTATTCGGAATACTAATGCAGATGCGGTTATTGCAGTATACCCGTTCACTCCACATCCGGCAATCACTAAAAGTATTATTGAGGCTGCTGATATTCCTGTGTTTTCTGGTGTTGGCGGCGGTCTGACTCAAGGGGCTCGTTCAGTGTATATGAGTTTGTTTGCAGAGGCACAAGGTTCAATTGGGGTAGTTCTGAATGGACCAACACCAATTGAAACCATTGAAAGTGTATGCGGCGTAGTTGATATTCCCGTTGTAAGTACGGTGACCTCCCGTTATACACCAATGGATGATAAGCTGGAGGCTGGTGTATCCCTGATTAATATCAGTGCTGGTAAAGAGACAGCTGAAACAGTCCGCTATTTCCGAAAGAAATATCCAGAACTGGGAATCATTGCTACCGGTGGCCCGACGGAAGAATCAATTCAGGAAACAATCGAAGCTGGAGCCAATGCAATTACCTATACCCCGCCATCCAATGGTGAGCTGTTCAGTAAGAAAATGGCAAAGTATCGAAAGCAGGAACAGGAAGCAGATAACAATTAATTGATTTATGAAATACCGTTTATTTGGTTTTAAGGGCTGGAGATACAATATTGTTCCAGCTTTTTTTGTTGAAAGATAATACAAAATGACAGATAGATGAGGGACTTTTATCATTTTAAGTAAATTGATTTTTACCGAGAAGTATTAGCATTTGGTATCCGTACCATTGACAATGCCCTGAATCGTTATTTTATGAGAAAATTCTAAGCTTAGTTTTGGTTATAGTTTCTTGCTTTTTAAAGGATTTAGTGGATAATAGAAATTATCATATTTTGAACTTATATATGGTCATGATAAGGATGACCGTCTCTACCTGGCACCGTAAATGCCGGACTATAGGTGAAAAAGCGTGTTCGATTTGAACCTCTTTTTTGCTTTGCAAAAAGGAGGTTTTTTAGTATTGGGGAGGAGAACGACACAATGAAAGAATTAGTAGAAAGAATAAAAAAAGACGGTCAAGTACTAGGTGATGGTGTATTAAAGGTTGACAGCTTTGTTACCCATCAGGTTGATCCGGATTTAATGGAGCAAATAGGTAAACGTTTTGCGGAGGTTTTTGCCGAACAGGGAATTACAAAAGTTGTGACAATTGAAGCGTCAGGAATCGCACCGGCTCTTTATGCGGCACAAGCGCTAAAGGTTCCGATGATTTTTGCCCGTAAAGCAAAGAGCTTAACTATGGATGAAGAATTACTCACTGCATCAGTCTATTCCTTTACCAAACAAGTAACCAGTCAGGTTTCTATTTCTAAAAAGTTCTTAAAGGAAGGCGATAAGGTTCTAATTATTGATGATTTTCTGGCAAATGGTCAGGCTGCTAAAGGATTGGTAGAACTATGCCGGCAAGCTGGAGCTGAGGTATTAGGAATTGGAATTATTATTGAAAAGTCTTTTCAGGATGGTCGAACTCTTTTAGAGGATATGGGGCTAAAAGTCGTTTCTCTAGCTCGTATTGCGTCATTAAAAAATCAAACAGTTGAATTTCTTCAGGAGGATGCCTAAGAATGAAAGAACAGAATATGACGAGTGCAGAAGCTGCTCATGAAACGTCCACTGCGAAAAGTGCAGTGCTTGGTCTTCAGCATTTGCTGGCAATGTATGCGGGAGCAGTTGCAGTTCCTTTATTAATTGGTACTGGTTTGAACTTTAATGCGGAGCAGATGACCTATTTGATTTCTATCGATATTTTTATGTGCGGCATCGCTACACTGCTTCAGCTGACAGTAAATAAATTTTTTGGAATTGGTCTGCCAGTTGTTTTGGGCTGTGCGATTCAGGCCGTTGCTCCGCTGATTATGATTGGAACTGACAAAGGCGTTGGAGCAATGTATGGTTCGATTATTGCCGCAGGAATTTTTATTGTATTAATATCCGGCATCTTTTCAAAAATTAAAGTTCTGTTTCCTTCACTGGTAACTGGAACAGTAATAACTGTCATTGGATTGACCCTAATTCCTGTTGCGATAGAGAAAATGGGTGGAGGATTAGCAAGTGCTCCTACATTTGGTTCTGCCAACAATTTACTACTGGCTTTCGTAACCATTGGACTTATTATTATTATACAAGTGTGGGGTAGAGGGTTTATCCGGTCGATTTCAGTACTAGTAGGTTTAGCTGGTGGAACAGCTCTCGCAGCATTTTTAGGAATGGTAGATGTTGAGCCAATTGTTTCTGCAACCTGGTTTCATTTTCCGCAGCCGTTTTACTTTGGTACGCCGACGTTTGATCCTTCCTCTATTTTATTGATGATTATTATTTCCATTGTCAGTTTAGTAGAATCGACGGGTGTCTATTTTGCTTTAGGCGATATTACAGGAAAACCGGTGGGAGAAGAAGAATTGAAAAAGGGCTATCGAGCAGAAGGATTAGCTGTGATTTTAGGAGGGATTTTCAATACCTTTCCTTATACAGGGTTTTCCCAAAATGTTGGTTTAGTTCAGTTATCAGGAATTAAAAACCGCAAGCCTATTTATTTTTCGGCATTATTTTTGATTATTTTGGGATTACTTCCTAAAATTGGGGCAGCAGCTCAGATTATCCCAGAACCTGTTTTGGGCGGTGGAATGCTTGTAATGTTCGGGATGGTCGCTGTACAGGGAATGCGGATGTTATCCAAGGTTAATTTTGAAAACGATAAGAATTTATTGATTATTGCTGTATCTATCGGTTTTGGCTTGGGCTTTAATATGATGCCGGAGCTATTTGCTAAAATGCCTGAAACAATAAAGATGTTTACAGGAAATGGGATTGTCATGAGCAGTGTTACGGCTATTGTTCTAAATCTTCTATTTAATGGAGTGAAACCAGAGCTGTTAGATAAATAGAAATAGTAATCAATCAATGAGAGAAAGCAAGAGCCAGCAAAAATCTAACAAACGATTTTTGTTGGTTTTTATTTTTAAACAGCGGTTTTGTAGCTTGGAATCTTCAATTTTAGATATACAGAATAGAGTCGCTAAATAGTCTTGATTAAACACGAACAATATAGTTGTTTTTTTGTTTATTATTCGATATTCCTTTGACAGTAATTGTGGGTGTTGCTAAAATAGAAAAGAGAAAAGGTGAAGAAAGGAATATGTCATGTCAATAAAAGTTGCTGTAATTATGGGGAGTACCTCCGATTGGGAAACAATGAAGCTGGCTTGCGAGATACTTGAAGAATTTCAGATTTCTTATGAAAAAAAAGTTGTTTCTGCTCACCGCACGCCGGACTATATGTTTGAATTTGCAGAATCTGCCAGAGAACGGGGAATCAAAGTAATCATTGCCGGGGCTGGTGGTGCGGCGCACTTGCCTGGGATGGTGGCGGCTAAAACCACGCTGCCGGTAATTGGCGTTCCAGTTCAGTCACGAGCACTTAATGGACTGGACTCCCTTTTGTCCATTGTTCAAATGCCTGGAGGGATTCCGGTTGCGACAACAGCGATTGGAAAAGCTGGGGCAACTAACGCTGGACTACTTGCAGTTCAGATGCTTTCCATGTATGATTTAGAGATAGCGGAAAAATTAGAAAAACGACGCGAATCTCTTGCACAGATCGTGATGGAAAGTAGTGATGACCTTGAATAATCCTGTATTACCAGGACAGATGATCGGAATAGTCGGCGGTGGACAATTAGGGAAAATGATGGCTTTGAGTGCCAAAGAAATGGGCTTTCGTATCGCCGTACTTGATCCTAATGTAGACTGCCCGGCGGCCCAAGTAGCTGACTGGCATTTGCTGGCAGCCTATAATGATTTAGATGCATTAAATGAACTGGCCAATAGATCACAGGTTGTGACTTATGAATTTGAAAATGTAGATGTAGATAGTCTTGTCCAAATTCAGGATTTAGTGAGTATTCCTCAAGGAACAGATTTGTTGGCGATTACTCAGGACCGTTTACTGGAGAAAGGCTTTTTAGAGTCCAATAATATAGTGATTGCTCCTTATGCAACGATTGTCAGTCCTACTGATATTCAGGATGCTATTGACGGTATTGGTTATCCTTGCGTACTGAAGACCACTAGAGGAGGATACGATGGAAAGGGTCAATACGTGCTTTACAGCCCGTCTGATTTAGCTCCGTCCATGAATCTCCTGAAAGAAGGCACCTGTGTTTTGGAAGCATGGATTCCTTTTGAAAAAGAAATTTCTGTTCTGGTGTCAGGTAATGGAAAGGGAGATATTCAGACATTTCCTGTAGTAGAAAATATTCACAGGAATAATATTCTTCATGAAACAATTGCTCCAGCGCGTGTAGATGAGGAAATCATTGAAGAAGCACAACGAATAGCTCAGGTGATTGCTGAGGAAGTTAATCTGGCAGGAACCTTGGCTGTTGAAATGTTTGTAACAAATAATGGCGGAATTTATGTAAATGAACTAGCGCCAAGACCTCATAACTCTGGTCACTATACGATTGAGGCGTGTAATTTCAGTCAGTTTGACACTCATATTCGCGGTATTTGCGGCTGGTCTATTCCTGAGATTCATCTACTTTCAGAAGCTGTGATGGTTAATATTATTGGAGAAGAAATTTATGAAACAATGGATTTTATTACTGAAAAGCCAGACTGGCATTTCCATTACTATGGAAAAGATGAAGCTAAAGCAGGAAGAAAAATGGGACACATCACCGTATTAACAGAAGATACGTTTGAAACACTGGAAGATATATATCAAACCAGCATTTGGGATTAAGAAAGGATAAAACAATGATTGATCGTTATTCAAGACCAGAAATGAGAGCTATTTGGACAGATACAAACCGATATCAGGCGTGGTTGGAAGTGGAAATTTTAGCTGATGAAGCTTGGGCAGAGCTGGGAGAGATTCCAAAGGAAGATGTCAAACTGATTAGAGAAAATGCCTCTTTTGATGTCAACAGAATTTTGGAAATTGAAGAAATGACGAGACATGATGTAGTCGCGTTTACTAGAGCTGTGTCTGAAACATTAGGCGAAGAACGCAAGTGGGTTCATTATGGTTTGACTAGTACCGATGTAGTTGATACTGCTTATGGCTACTTGCTGAAGCAGGCAAATGATATTTTACGCAAGGATTTACAGAACTTTGCTGATATTATTGGCGAAAAAGCGAAAGAGCATAAATATACGGTCATGATGGGACGCACTCATGGTGTTCATGCAGAACCTACTACGTTCGGTTTGAAACTGGCATTGTGGTATTCTGAAATGAAACGAAACATTGAACGGTTTGAACATGCGGCTAAAGGTGTGGAAGCAGGAAAAATCAGTGGAGCAGTTGGTACTTTTGCTAACATTCCGCCTTTTGTTGAAAAATATGTTTGTGAGAAGCTGGGGATTCGTCCGCAGGAAATTTCCACACAAGTTCTGCCAAGAGATCTTCATGCTGAATATTTCTCTGCAATGGCTTTAATTGCGACAAGTATTGAAAAATTTGCCACTGAAATCCGTGGGCTGCAGAAGTCTGAAACCAGAGAAGTGGAAGAATTTTTTGCAAAGGGACAAAAAGGATCGTCTGCGATGCCTCATAAACGCAACCCAATCGGTTCAGAAAATATGAGTGGTCTGGCACGCGTTATTCGTGGTCATATGCTGACAGCTTACGAGAATGTTTCGTTGTGGCATGAACGGGATATTTCTCATTCATCTGCAGAACGAATTATTATCCCAGATACAACAATGCTTTTAAACTATATGCTGAACCGCTTTGGCAATATTGTCAAAAATCTAACTGTCTTTCCTGAGAATATGAAGCGAAATATGAATGCAACCTTCGGATTAATCTACAGCCAGCGGGTACTTTTAAAGCTGATTGATCATGGTATGACAAGAGAAGCAGCTTATGATTTAGTTCAGCCGAAGACAGCTTACGCCTGGGATAATCAAACGGACTTTCGTCCGCTTTTAGATCAGGATGAGCAAATCACTTCAGTACTGAGTAAAGAAGAGCTGGATGATGCCTTTGACTACAATTATCATTTAAAAAATGTAGACACGATATTTGAACGTGTTGGTTTATAAAATAGAAAACAGAGACTGGGACATAATCCACTCTCAAAAAGAAAACAAGCTCGATTTTGATGATGAATGTCAAAATCGGGCTTGTTTTTTCTTCTTCCCTTCTCTTTCTCTCCATATATTTTCCTAATTTTCTTAGATTTAGTGCCATGAGAGCCAAACCAACATCAATCTTCGCTCCTTGTTTTCCACGTAAATGGAAACGATGGAACGCCAAATGAGCCTTTAGATGCCCAAACACTGGTTCTACATCGATTTTCCGTTGTCGATAAATCGAACCTGTTTTTTCATCTGAAAGCTTCTTCTTGCATTCTG
>NZ_JBTXLW010000033.1:0-4683 GCF_054871795.1 Enterococcus sp. LJL51
TTAGCTTGCCAACTATCAGATCCGATTTTTACCCAAACGTGTCCATAGCCGCCACCACCATTTCTATTAACTGCAATGTTAAGCGTACCAGAACCGACGTTTGCAATTCCTTCTGAAACGTACGTAACTGGGATATCTTTTGCATTTCCACGCGCAGCATATGGATTTGGTGCGCCAACAAATTCAAGAATGTTCTTAATTAAGCTAACACATTGTCCATTTAATCCGGCATTAGATTTATCGACCGTTATTTGACCGATAAGACTATCAAGAAAACTTTTTACTTCTCCAATTGTTTTTGCCATAAGTTTTCCTTTCTTTACTTTTTTGTAAGATCTTACAACGTTAGTATAGCGAATATAAGTGTTTTCTAACTGTCAACTTACTGTCGCTTGTCTCCCTATGAAAATTGACCAGCTATTGATAAAGCTGCTGGCAAAATTTAGGAGTTTGTAGTTAATAATAATGATCTATTTCTACAAATTTTATAATCAAATTAGCCACCAAAGAAAATAAAAAAATATCCTAGTGAAAAATCGTGTATTATCGAGATCCCGACACCAATCAATAAAAAGATTTTTCAATACGACTGGTACACATTCTATTACAGAACACACAGAGAGAAAACACTTAACAGCCATTGAGCTGGGAAAAATGGTTCTATACTTTTTGATGCTGGTAGAATTCACCAACATCTTTCCTAAGATCCGTCAAGAGGAAAATAGAAAAATAATTTTGGTAGATCATCGTTCAACGAGAACTAATCCAATGAAGAGTAAACCAAATAAACCAGGTGAATCGCTGAAATTTTTACCTGAGCTTTGAGATAATTATGGTATAAGGATTCGTCCTTATTGGTCGCTGGAGGACATATACGCGTATTTTGTATGATTCTTAACCATGGAATGCATGCATTTCAGAAGCTTGTTCATACAGGCAACTGTGGCAACCTTTTCCTGCTGGTGCTGTTTTACTTCTCGTTGATTTTTTTGGTGTGTTTGAGCGAGTTTGTGTGCATCGATTTTATCGGTTTTCCAGCTACGTAGGGAACCTTCCTCCATCTGTTTTTTTGCTTCCAAAGGATTCAAGAGGCAGTAGGACAACTGATTGTCCTGACAGAATTTTTCTAAAGGACGAGAGTAGACACCCGTCGCTTCAAAAACAATTTCAGGTGTTTCGGACAGCGCATTGATTTCTTGAAGTAACTGTTGGAAACCAACTTGATTATGTTGGATTTTCCCTTCTGATAAACAATGAGTCCCATGATAGAGCACTTTGTAGTTTTCTCCTTTTGATACATCAAGAGCTAGAATAACTGTCATTGTTTTCTTCTCCTTTTCTTTTTTATTGAAAGACCTTCACTGATTCCTTCCGATTCTACTTTCCTTTACACGGACTCGAAGTCCCAACATACCTAAACCTGATTCTAAAAGGATAGTGAAGGAGCTCGGTTTATAGTTCGGACTCGTAGTCCTTGAGGTTTTGTTCGAGCTTCCTTTCACCCTCACTATACGCTATAAATAGAAAATAGTGGGTAAGATATTCCGTTGAATACCTTACCCACTAATCTTAGTATGTTTTATTGATAAAGGAATAAGTATCAATCAACTATTGGTCAGTGCTTTTTTTATTCGTTTAAGACCTTCTATGAGTGTCTCTTGAGGACAAGCTGCATTTAGCCGCATATGCTGACTTCCTTGGGGACCAAAGGATATGCCAGTATTGAGAATGACTTTACCTTCTTCAACTAACAATTTTTCCAACTGTTTGTCGGATAAACCATAAGCAGAGAAATCCAGCCAGACCAAATAGGTTCCTTCCGGTTTCATCATTGTTACCTTAGGCATTTCGGTAGTTAAAAATTTCTGAATCGTTTGGAAATTTTTCTGTAGATAAAGTAAAAGTTCTTCCAGCCAAGGCTCTCCATGACGATAAGCAGCCTCGGTACCAACTAACCCAATGGTGTTGATTTCACTTTGCTGGTTTAGCGTTTGAATGTCAGCAAATGTTTTTCGGAGTTTTGAATCATGAATAAAAATCATTGAGTTTTTAATTCCAGCCAAATTAAAGGTTTTTGTTGCGGCGGTTAAAATGATTGAAAAGTCTTTAAACGACTCATCTACGTTATTAAAAGTCGTAAACTCAGCAGGTGAAAAAATTAAATCTTGATGAATTTCGTCACTAATAACTAAAACACCATATTTTCTGCAAAGCTCACCGACCTGTTTTAATTCTTGTTTAGTCCAGACACGTCCGCCTGGATTATGGGGATTGCATAGAATGAAGACTTTAACATTCTGCTCTTTAAGTTGCTGCTCCATATCGTTAAAATCTATTCTAAAAATTCCATCTTTTTCATATAAAGAGCTGCGGACTACTTTTCTGCCATTCGCTTTGATAACTTGTGCAAATGGATGGTACACTGGATCGTTGATAAGAATGCCATCCTCTGGTTCAGTAAACGCTTGAATCGCTAATGCAACACTAGGAACAACGCCGCTATTAAATAAAATTGCTTCTTTTTCTACTATATAATGGTTTCTTTTTTGCTGCCATTGCTGAATGGATTCATATAGGCTATCTGGAGTTACTGTATAACCAAGGATTCCTTGTTCTATACAAGCACTCATAGCGTCCAAGATTGGCTGATGAACCCGGAAATCCATATCCGCGACCCATAAAGGCAAGAGATCTTCTTGGTGGTACATATTGTCGATAGCATCCCACTTCACAGAATTGGTTCCCTTACGGTTGTATACATGGTTAAAATCTGTCATATTCTTTTCCCCTCTATATATAGTTTAAATCAGACATTTATAATTGAAGTATAGAATAGAACAGGTAAAAGATAAATGAAAAAGAATAAAAATAGCAGGTAAAAATCTATTCAGAATTTAGGGAACATGATATTATTTAAGAGATAGTGACTGTGAAGAGCAGAAGAGAGGGATACGAATGCAATATAAAATAGGAATGGTTTTAAATGGGACAGTTACAGGATTGCAACCGTATGGGGCATTTGTTTCACTGGATGATGAAACCCAAGGGCTGATTCATGTTTCTGAAATCCAGGTAGGTTACACGAAGAATATTCATAGTGTACTGAATATAGGTGATGAGATTAATGTACAGGTAATAGACATTGATGAGTATTCAAAAAAAATAAGCTTATCACTAAGAACACAAAATGATAGTGTTCAACAGGCGCGTTACAGAAGAAAAAAATACTTTACTAATAAAAATAAGAAAATTGGATTTGCTACTTTAGAAAAGAAATTACCTCAGTGGATTGATGCTGCAATGGATGAACTTCTTACGAAATAATTCTGTTTTTTTTCTGAAAATGTGTTACAATTTTCCTATATTTATGAAAACAAAAATCAATTGAGGTGGAAGTTTTGTCTAACAAAAGAGTAGCCGGCACGATTATGTTGAATCTGCATGATGGAACAAAAAAGTTTCTCATTCATCCAACGAAAGATGAAGCAGAGTTTATCACAGCAGAAGTTTCCGAAGAGATGACAGGGCTGGCCAGTATTTTACAGCTTTTCAAGGATAGTATTCAGTTAGATGTGACTTCAATCAGTTTGGTTGAATTAACAAATGCACATAATGAGAAAGAAGATTTGCCTCTGTTTGTCTTTGAAATGGAGGAAGGAGAATCTGCGAAATTGGGAAGCGATACATACATGTGGGAAAGTCCCGCAAAGCTGAAGGATTTATTATCGGCTTATGACATGGCCGGTGTCCCGATGTTCTGATTTTTAAGTAATAGTATAGAAGTGAATGAAGGAAGCGGAAAACCGCTTCTTTTTTTAAACCTAAAAAATGGAGGTTAAGAATGGTAATGAATATTCGAAAAGCAGGTTTGCAAGATACAAAAACAGTGATGGAAATGCTAAAAGAGGCAGCAGTCTGGTTAAAAAGCAAAGGAAGTAGTCAATGGTCCGATGTTTTGGCAGGAACAGATAAGCATAATCTGACGGAAGCTGTAGAACGAGGGGACGTGTATCTGTTTAATCAAAATGATGAAGTTGTTGGGATGGCTGCTGTCTGGAATCTGCCAACAAAATGGGATTGTGAGTTATGGTCGAATATCGGCTTAAGTCAAGATGCATACTATATTCATCGTTTGATAGTTCATCCAAACTACAGAGGAAAAGCATACGGGAGTCAGATGCTGAAAGTTATCAAAGCGCATTTCCAAAATACAGCAGCAGAACTAAGGTTAGATTGTATTGCTTCAAATGATAAGCTTGTGCGTTTTTATCAAGAGCAGGGATTTAGAAATGCTGGAACGGTTCAGCTTGAAAATGACGGTAGTTTCGAGCTTTTTAGATGCTTTATTGGTGAGTGAAAAAGTATTATGAAAAAAAATAGAGAAAACAGTTGACCTGCGCAAGGAAACTTGATATATTATTACATGTCGCAAGACGAGACAATGACTTTCAGACAGTTGGATAGAATAACATCCAGAGAGAAGAAAAAACTTGTTGAATCAGTAAAAAAGTTATTGACAAATAACAAAGAAGCTGATAAACTGAAACAGTTGTTATGAAACACAACAACGGATTGCCGAGTTCCATCAACTTAAAACTTTTTCAAAAAAAGAGTTGACATCTTATCGGAGATTTGATAAGATATAAAAGTTGCTGCGAGGCAATGATGTAGACCTTTGAAAAC
>NZ_JBTXLW010000034.1:0-4148 GCF_054871795.1 Enterococcus sp. LJL51
CAGAATGCAAGAAGAAGCTTTCAGATGAAAAAACAGGTTCGATTTATCGACAACGGAAAATCGATGTAGAACCAGTGTTTGGGCATCTAAAGGCTCATTTGGCGTTCCATCGTTTCCATTTACGTGGAAAACAAGGAGCGAAGATTGATGTTGGTTTGGCTCTCATGGCACTAAATCTAAGAAAATTAGGAAAATATATGGAGAGAAAGAGAAGAGAAAAAGAAAAAACAAGCCCGATTTTGACATTCATCATCAAAATCAGGCTTATTTTCTTTTTGAGAGTGGATTATGTCCCACTCCCTCTTAAAAAGATGTATTATTTACTCAATTATTTTAAGACCGCCCATATAAGGAATCAGAACCTCAGGTACAGTGACTGTTCCATCCTCATTCTGATAATTTTCAAGAATGGCAGCCACAGTTCGCCCAACCGCTAAACCAGAGCCGTTTAAGGTGTGTAGATAGTTGACTTTTTCTTCGTCGTCACGGTAACGAATCATTGCTCTGCGCGCCTGGAAATCTTCGCAGTTTGAGCATGAGCTGATTTCCCGGTAGACATCCTGAGCAGGAATCCAAACTTCCAAGTCATAGGTTTTGGCAGCAGAGAAGCCCATATCACCAGTAGATAGAGCCATAACACGATACGGCAGATTCAATTTCTGTAAAATCTCTTCAGCATTTGCAGTCATTTTTTCTAATTCTTCATAAGAGGTTTCAGGCTTGCTGAATTTAACCATCTCAACTTTGTTGAATTGATGCAGACGAATCAAGCCGCGAGTATCACGACCAGCGCTTCCCGCTTCAGAACGGAAAGAAGGACTTAGTGCGGTAAAGTAAATCGGTAATTCCTTTCCATCTAGAATCTCATTGTTATAGTAGTTTGTTAAAGGGACTTCAGCAGTTGGAATCAGTGTAAAGTCAGTTCCTTCCAGTTGAAAACCGTCTTCTTTAAATTTGGGGAACTGACCTGTTCCAAACATAGAGTTACTGTTAACGATATATGGCGGAATAACTTCTGTGTAGCCATGATCATAGACATGCAAATCCAGCATGAAGTTATACAAAGCCCGTTCTAAACGTGCACCCAGTCCTTTATAGTAAACAAATCGGCTGCCAGTGACCTTTGCTCCCCGTTCAAAATCAAGAATTCCCAAGCGTTCGGCTACTTCCCAATGAGGCTTCGGTTCAAAATCGAAGCTGCGTGGTGTACTCCATTTTCGGATTTCAACATTCTCGTCTTCGCCTTCACCGATTGGAACAGAAGCATGGGGCAGGTTAGGTAAGGTAGAAGTAATAGCGTTCAGCTTTTCATCTATAGCAGCAATTTCTGTATCTAAGGCTTTGATTTTTCCGCCTACTTCTTTCATTTCACTGATTTTAGCAGCAGCGTCCTCTTTGTTTCTTTTCAAAAGAGCAATTTCTGCTGAAACATCATTTCGATATTTCTTTAACTCCTCGGTTTTTACCAAAAGCGCTCTGCGGCTTTCATCTAAACGCAAAAACTCAGTTAAAACCTCTTCCTTAACCCCGCGGGTTTTCAATTTTTGCTGTACTTCTGCAAAATTTTGACGAATCATTTTTACATCTAACATATAGTTCCCTCCAGTATTTAAGTAAATAGTAAACCAAAACAACTTCTAGCTGCCGCTGCTGCCAAACAAGTGCTTTCTGAAATCACATGCCAACAAAAAAAAGCCACTCCGTCCACAAAAAATATCTTGGGACGAAATGACTGAAATCTCGCGTTGCCACCCAAGTTCAGCCAGATGGCTGCACTTGATTAACAGATAACGGCTGCTGCCGGTCTGATTTATTTCACCAGACACATAAGTTAGAGACGGATTCTTTATAGATGAATACCTGCTTCCACCACTACAGGCTCTCTGAAATTCAGTGCTATAAATACTATTTCTCAACGTTTGCAATTAGCATACAAAATTTTATGCAAGATGTCAATGGTGGTCAGAAACTCGTTGATTAACAGGAGCTGCATTTCTTTGAATAGGCAGATGGATAATAAAGGAAGTCCAATCCGTATCTGACTTAGCATAGATGTATCCCCCGTGTAAGGCAACGATACTTTGAGCGATAGCCAATCCTAAACCAGTCCCACCTGTTTCTTGAGAGCGTGATTCCTCTACTCTGTAAAAACGGTCAAAAAGCTGATCTAACGATTTTTGCGGAATTTGAGAACCGTCGTTACGGACAGCCACAACCACCTCGGTTCCGACTTTTGTTGCTTCTATTAAAATGTGTTTGCCGCCTTTTCCATATTTCAAGGCATTAGATAGGAGGTTGTTGAATACCCTGACTAGTTTTTCTGTGTCGCCTTCCATAGGAATAGCTTCTGGAATAGCTTTAACAGAGATGTCCATGCCCCGTTTGTTTGCTTCCAGTTCGAAATCGACAGATAGCTGTTCCAAAAGCTGAGCCATATCGAAGGTGATGGCATTTAGAGGAACAGCAGGCTGTCTCACCTTAGTGTATTCAAATAAGTCATCTACTAAAAGCTTCATTTGCTTCGCTTTTACATAAGCAGTATGAGTATACTTGAGAATCTCTTCTTGGGAATGAAATTGACGATCCTCGATCAATCCCAAGTAGCCAATGATGGATGTCAAAGGTGTCCGTATGTCATGACTGACATTTGTGATTAATTCATCTTTAGAGTTTTCAATCCGCCGTTCATCCTCAATAGCAGCTACCGTACTATCAACTAGTCCGTTGATGCTGGAAATGACTTTCGCCAAATCACCACTTAATTCAAAGGGGATTCTATGATCATAATTTCCGTCCGCTATATAATGAAGCTCACTGATAATATGACGCAGCTGCATCTGACGATAGCGGCGAATTAACCGCCAGTATAAAACAGACCCGTCAATAATTAGAAAAATTGGAATAACAAATTTACTCCAGCTCCAAAAAACATCTGTATCCAGATAATCAGCTAGAACACCTTTTGTTCCGAATATCACATTTCTTAAAGTTGGGGAAGTCTGGATAAACTGATAAAGCAAAACAATTATCGCCACATTTAATAGTAGTAAAAGAATAACTGTTAAAATTCCTTCGGCCAGCAGCTCACTTACTTCTTTAGATGTTAAGCCGATCCGTTTCTGTTTTTCCACCTTCCGCTGATTGTTAACGGGCATCAATTTTGTACCCCACACCCCAAACTGTCTGAATCACTTTTTCTCCACCAGTTGCTTCTTCTATCTTATCGCGCAAATGGCTGACATGAACCATAACCGTTTTGGCGGAGACAACACTTTCCTGCTGCCAAACACGCTCAAAAATTTCGTCGGCATTAAATACTCGGTTTGGATGGCTGGCTAATAAATAGAGGATACCGAACTCCAGCGCAGTTAATTGTATTTCTTTGTCGTCAATTGTTTTAACCTCATGAGAATCTTTATTAATAATCAGTGAGCCAATTTCCAATACGTCAGGTTCGTTAAGCTTCACCTGCATCTGACTGCGCCGCAAAATTGATTTAACTCGTGCCATCACTTCTAATGGATTAAACGGTTTTGTAACATAATCATCCGCACCGGCAACTAAACCTTTAATTTTATCCATATCTGTTGTTTTTGCAGTCAGCATAATAATTGGTACTTGAGACTCCTTACGCAATTCTTTTACAACCTGCATGCCGTCCATAACGGGCATCATAATATCCAGCACCAGTAAATCAATATCAGGAATTGTTCTTATCTTAGATAAGGCTTCCTTTCCATCATATGCCTTGACTACCTCATATCCTTCGTTGTGAATGTAGATGCTTAGAAGCTCTACAATCTCCTTGTCGTCATCTGCTACTAAAATCTTCATATAGTTATACTCCTCCAAATCATTAATATCATCACTCATATTCTATCAAAAAAAAGCAGAAAGGGATAAAAACTCGTATATATTACAGAAATTTTAATTACATTACCAAAAATTAAGAAACACTAAATAGAAAACGGTGGCAAAGCGAACGATTAACAAGGTAATAGCAGTGAATGGTCGGTAATGAAAAAAAGTTGAAAAAAATGCAATATTTTGATTGACCTAAGCGTTGAAACTTGATATATTATTACATGTCGCAAGACGAGACAATGACTTTCAGACAGCTGGATAGAATAACATCCAGAGAGAAGAAA
>NZ_JBTXLW010000036.1:0-1880 GCF_054871795.1 Enterococcus sp. LJL51
AGAGTAAACCTCTCAAAACTGAACAAAGTAAGAACAAACCGTGTAGGTCTCCGTAATATTCCTTAGAAAGGAGGTGATCCAGCCGCACCTTCCGATACGGCTACCTTGTTACGACTTCACCCCAATCATCTATCCCACCTTAGGCGGCTGGCTCCAAAAGGTTACCTCACCGACTTCGGGTGTTACAAACTCTCGTGGTGTGACGGGCGGTGTGTACAAGGCCCGGGAACGTATTCACCGCGGCGTGCTGATCCGCGATTACTAGCGATTCCGGCTTCATGCAGGCGAGTTGCAGCCTGCAATCCGAACTGAGAGAAGCTTTAAGAGATTTGCATACCCTCGCGGGTTAGCGACTCGTTGTACTTCCCATTGTAGCACGTGTGTAGCCCAGGTCATAAGGGGCATGATGATTTGACGTCATCCCCACCTTCCTCCGGTTTGTCACCGGCAGTCTCGCTAGAGTGCCCAACTGAATGATGGCAACTAACAATAAGGGTTGCGCTCGTTGCGGGACTTAACCCAACATCTCACGACACGAGCTGACGACAACCATGCACCACCTGTCACTTTGTCCCCGAAGGGAAAGCTCTATCTCTAGAGTGGTCAAAGGATGTCAAGACCTGGTAAGGTTCTTCGCGTTGCTTCGAATTAAACCACATGCTCCACCGCTTGTGCGGGCCCCCGTCAATTCCTTTGAGTTTCAACCTTGCGGTCGTACTCCCCAGGCGGAGTGCTTAATGCGTTTGCTGCAGCACTGAAGGGCGGAAACCCTCCAACACTTAGCACTCATCGTTTACGGCGTGGACTACCAGGGTATCTAATCCTGTTTGCTCCCCACGCTTTCGAGCCTCAGCGTCAGTTACAGACCAGAGAGCCGCCTTCGCCACTGGTGTTCCTCCATATATCTACGCATTTCACCGCTACACATGGAATTCCACTCTCCTCTTCTGCACTCAAGTCTCCCAGTTTCCAATGACCCTCCCCGGTTGAGCCGGGGGCTTTCACATCAGACTTAAGAAACCGCCTGCGCTCGCTTTACGCCCAATAAATCCGGACAACGCTTGCCACCTACGTATTACCGCGGCTGCTGGCACGTAGTTAGCCGTGGCTTTCTGGTTAGATACCGTCAAGGCGGGAGCAGTTACTCTCCCACTTGTTCTTCTCTAACAACAGAGTTTTACGATCCGAAAACCTTCTTCACTCACGCGGCGTTGCTCGGTCAGACTTTCGTCCATTGCCGAAGATTCCCTACTGCTGCCTCCCGTAGGAGTCTGGGCCGTGTCTCAGTCCCAGTGTGGCCGATCACCCTCTCAGGTCGGCTATGCATCGTGGCCTTGGTGAGCCGTTACCTCACCAACTAGCTAATGCACCGCGGGTCCATCCATCAGTGACACCCGAAAGCGTCTTTCAAATAAGAACCATGCGGTTCCTATTGTTATACGGTATTAGCACCTGTTTCCAAGTGTTATCCCCTTCTGATGGGCAGGTTACCCACGTGTTACTCACCCGTCCGCCACTCCTCTTTTCAAGTGAGTGCAAGCACTCGGTAGAAAAGAAGCGTTCGACTTGCATGTATTAGGCACGCCGCCAGCGTTCGTCCTGAGCCAGGATCAAACTCTCATAATAAAAGTTAGAACAATCTCGCGATTGTTAAGCTCATTTGTTTGCTAGCATATTGCTTGCTTGTTAAAAATGTTTGTTGTTTTGAATTAATCAAAACGCCCTACACATTTGGTTTGTCTTACTTTGTTCAGTTTTCAAAGGTCTACATCATTGCCTCGCAGCAACTTTTATATCTTATCAAATCTCCGATAAGATGTCAACTCTTTTTTTGAAAAAGTTTTAAGTTGATGGAACTCGGCAATCCGTTGTTGTGTTTC
>NZ_JBTXLW010000037.1:0-1288 GCF_054871795.1 Enterococcus sp. LJL51
CCACGTAAATGGAAACGATGGAACGCCAAATGAGCCTTTAGATGCCCAAACACTGGTTCTACATCGATTTTCCGTTGTCGATAAATCGAACCTGTTTTTTCATCTGAAAGCTTCTTCTTGCATTCTGCTTTGAAGTAACGCCATGAATTGTTCACTTGAATCTGTCGATTCCGATTGCTTTTGGCTTTCGTACATTGACTCCGCACAGGACATGCCCGACAATCCTCACATTCATAGATTTTGAAGTCTCGGACAAACCCGCCACGGTCTTTTCTACGACTGTATTGTTTGAAAGGAACTGCCCGATGGGCAGGACAAATATAGGTATCTTCTTCTTCAAGATAGCGCCAGTTTTCAACGATAAAAGGATTGTCTTTGTTTTTCTTTTTGGTTTCTTTATGATAGCCACCATAGGTAATCAACGGTGTCTTGTCTAATATATCGTGGATATACATGTAATTTTCTTCACTACCATAACCGGCATCCGCCACAATATATTCGGGTAATTCCTTGTGTTGCTCTAAAAAGCTATCTAAGAACGGATTTAAGGTTTTTGTATCGGTTGGATTTGGGAATAAATCATACGCTAAGACGTACTGATTTTCTGTTGCGATTTGTAAATTGTAGCCTGGTTTTAACTGTCCGTTACGCATGTAATCGTCTTTCATTCGCATAAATGTGGCGTCGGTATCTGTTTTAGAAAAGCTATTTCGTTCTTGAAAAAGGCGGTTATACGCTTCATATTTTTGTTTTCTTGGCAGGTAGTCTGCTTGAACTTTTCGCAGATATTTTTTATAGGTTCTTCGTTTTCTCTTGAATTGGCTCTGTTTGTCTTTCTGTTTTTCATCCTGTAATTGTTCTTCTGTTTCCTGTAACTCCGCTTCTAAATGATGAGCGATTTCTTCCAGCTGATGGCTCGTCAATCCGTCGGATTGCTGTTCTTCTTTCAGACAAGGTAAGATTTCTTCTTGATAAAGGGCTTGATAAAAGGCGTTCGATTTTTCATCTAAAGCAGCTTCATAGCGATTCGTTGCTTTCCGCCAAACAAAGCTAAACTTGTTGGCATCTGCTTCGATTTTTGTGCCATCGATAAAAAGGGCTTCATTATCGATGACTTGATTCGTAATCAGCTGACGACGAAATAAAACAAAGGCTTCCTCTAACAGACCTGCCGTTGTCTCCTGACTTCTGAATCGATTAATGGTGCGATAGCTGACTTGTTCGTGGTTCGCTAACCAGCGCATACGATAGCTGTCATCCAACAGAAATTCCATTTTCCGACCAGAAA
>NZ_JBTXLW010000038.1:0-1251 GCF_054871795.1 Enterococcus sp. LJL51
GGCACTGACCCCCAAAAGTGAGAGGGCAAAAGAGAGGCGATTAAACGGTCTGTTTTCGATAGGCTATCGGTGATAGATAACCCAACTTCCGTTGAATTCTATGGGTATTATAATTCTTAATGTAATTTGTGACAATATCTATTACAGTAGTGGTAGAGTATTTTGGCTCTATGTTTAGGTAGAATGTTTCACACTTTAACGAGGAATGAAAACATTCTATCGGGGCATTATCTGCTGGCATTCCCTTTCGGGACATGCTGCGGATGATGCCTTTTTCTTTGCACAGTTGATAGTAGGCATAGGAAGTATAGATTGATCCTTGATCACTGTGAAGGAGAACACCTTTTGGGAGTTCTAGCTGTTCTAAGGTTTCCACAGCTAAAGAAACGGTTTGTTTGTCACTAATTTTAAATGCGACAATTTCTCCATTGTATAAATCCATGATAGAAGATAAATAAAGCATTTTTTCTCCGTAAGGTAGATAAGTAACGTCTGTTACTAGCTTTTGATAAGGCTTGTCCGATTGAAACTGTCTCGCTAAATGATTCTTTGTACGATAGTGAGCTGTTCCTGGGCGTTGTGCTTTCTTTATCCGTACGCGGCAGTTCCAACGATTGGCTTGCATAATCCGCTGAATCTTTTTAGAATTAACGATTTCTTCTCTACGAATTAAGGCTGTGATTTTTCTATATCCGTAAGTATAATGATTCTTTTTACATAATTCTCCTACTTTTTTTTCAATAGGATCTGAACAAACTGCTTTTGCTTTCCAGCGATAGTAAGTTGATGGTGCGACAGTTAAGACCTTGCAGATATCCTTGATTTTATAGATGCTTTTTAGTTCTTCTACTAACTGGATAACTACTGACGCAACCACTTCCTTTCCAATTCTCTGTATTTTTTTAGCACATGAATTTCTAGTTCTTTTTGACGTAGTTGCTCCTTCAATTGCTCAATTTCACTTTTCTCTTCTTTAACAGGTTTTCCCATCGGACGATGAAATCGATGAATTTCTCCCTTTCTATACCAACCCCACCAGTTATCGATTTGTGTTTTACTTTTAACCCCTGTCAGCTCTAGTATCTCTTTTGTTGTCTTTCCTTCAATTTTCAATTCAATTACTTTCTCTTTGACTTCAAGAGAATACGCCATTTTTTTCTTCATCAAAAGCACCTCCGCTAAATTTATTATATAAAATAAATTCAACGGAGGTGCCTCTTTTTTATATTCTCATTCTTGGGGGTCAGTGCC
>NZ_JBTXLW010000039.1:0-851 GCF_054871795.1 Enterococcus sp. LJL51
ACAGTAAGTTGACAGTTAGAAAACACTTATATTCGCTATACTAACGTTGTAAGATCTTACAAAAAAGTAAAGAAAGGAAAACTTATGGCAAAAACAATTGGAGAAGTAAAAAGTTTTCTTGATAGTCTTATCGGTCAAATAACGGTCGATAAATCTAATGCCGGATTAAATGGACAATGTGTTAGCTTAATTAAGAACATTCTTGAATTTGTTGGCGCACCAAATCCATATGCTGCGCGTGGAAATGCAAAAGATATCCCAGTTACGTACGTTTCAGAAGGAATTGCAAACGTCGGTTCTGGTACGCTTAACATTGCAGTTAATAGAAATGGTGGTGGCGGCTATGGACACGTTTGGGTAAAAATCGGATCTGATAGTTGGCAAGCTAACTGGGCGGGGTTTCCTGTGAAGAAGAATGTTGGAGAAGATCCTATTACGGATATTTTAAATCTGGATCAATGGATTTCAACCAGCGGCACGTCAACTCCTGAAGAGAAGGCCTCGACTTTAGGTGTTAAGGGTGAAACCCTAATCAAGAAATTCGAAGGATGCAGACTCACAGCTTATGATCTTAGTGATGGAATGATTACCATTGGTTGGGGACATGCGGAACGAAAGGGGCAAACGAGTTTAGTTCCTGGAGTTACAACATGGACGCAAGCACAAGCAGATGAGCAATTTAAGAGAGATATAGTGGCTTATGAAAACGCAGTAAGCAACTACTTTACTCGTTCGTTTAATCAAAATCAATTCGATGCGATGGTAAGTCTTGCCTATAATTGTGGTACTGGAATTTTTACAGTAGATAATTGGGATAGAAATGCTTCCGATAGTTACATTACGGAATCCTT